>CANFVX010000250.1 GCA_947450495.1 Gammaproteobacteria bacterium | reverse complement strand
CGAGCCGACAAGTATAAGTTATTACTCGCCCGCCGTCAAGAAACACGCAGCAAAAGACCGCTCACAACTCGCTTGACACGCTATAAAATTAATTCCGCAAACTGCCGCAGTCAAATAAAAAAAGCCCGCGATAAGCAGGCCTTGTAGATATGGCTCCCTTGGACGGGCTCGAACCGCCGACCCAGTGATTAACAGTCACTTGCTCTACCGACTGAGCTACCGGGGAGTGCTGAGAGGTCGGCAATCGTACAGAGGCAAGCGTGGGTGGTCAATTGAAAAAAGCCAAAGAAAATAGGGCCACGCAGAGGCATTAAAGAGAATGGCCTCTCGACGCTCATCCCTCGCGCGGTCATGCTGTTCCCGATGGAAACCCGATTAACACTTCATTCCGAGTTCAAGCCTGCAGGCGGTCAGCCAGAGGCCATCAGCCAACTGCTTGAGGGCCTGCAAAACGGCTTGTCGCACCTGACTTTGCTGGGCGTTACGGGTTCCGGCAAGACGTTCACGATTGCTAACGTGATTGAGACGCTGCAACGACCCACCATTGTGCTCGCCCCCAACAAGACGCTGGCCGCGCAGTTGTACGGCGAAATGCGCGAGTTTTTCCCGGAAAACGCGGTCGAATACTTCGTTTCGTACTACGACTACTACCAGCCCGAGGCCTACGTGCCTTCGTCCGATACCTATATCGAGAAGGACGCCTCGATTAACGACCACATCGAGCAAATGCGCTTGTCGGCCACCAAGGCGTTGTTGGAGCGTCCGGACACCATCATTGTCGCGACGGTGTCTGCGATCTATGGCCTCGGAGACCCCGGCGAATATCACGGCATGGTGCTGCACCTGAAGCGCGGTGACCGCATGGATCAACGCCAAATCCTGCGGCGTTTGACGGAGCTTCAATACGTCCGCAACGACATCGAACTTTCGCGCGGTAACTATCGGGTGCGGGGCGACGTCATCGATATCTTCCCTGCGGAATCCGAGCGGGAAGCCGTGCGGGTGCAGTTGTTTGATGATGAAGTGGAGGCGCTGTCCTATTTCGACCCGCTAACCGGCGAGATGCTGCGCGCGGTGCCACGGCTGACGGTTTATCCGAAGTCACACTACGTCACCAGTCGGGAGCGCGTGCTGGAGGCCGTGGAGGTGATCAAGCAGGAGTTGCGCGACCGATTGGATGAGTTGCGCACGCAAGACAAACTGGTGGAAGCCCAACGCCTCGAGCAGCGCACGCGTTACGACATCGAGATGATGATCGAAATCGGCTACTGCAACGGGATTGAAAATTACTCCCGACATCTCTCCGGACGAAAGCCGGGCGAGCCGCCGCCGACTCTCTTCGACTACCTGCCGCCCAACGCGCTGTTGGTGGTGGATGAAAGTCACGTGACGATTCCGCAACTCGGCGGCATGTATCGGGGCGATCGGGCGCGCAAGGAGAATCTGGTGAATTACGGCTTCCGCTTGCCATGCGCGCTCGACAATCGCCCGCTGCGGTTTGATGAGTGGGAACAAATTTCTCCGCAGACCATTTTCGTGTCGGCGACGCCGGGCCCCTACGAGGCCGAACATGCCGGACAGACCGTGCCGCTGGTGGTGCGCCCCACCGGGCTGGTCGACCCGGAAGTCGAAATCAGGCCTGCCAGCACCCAGGTCGATGATTTGCTCTCCGAAATTTTGCGCACCGTGGGGCAGGGCGATCGAGTGTTGGTGACCACGCTCACCAAGCGGATGTCGGAGGACCTCACCGATTATCTGAGCGAGCACGGCGTGCGGGTGCGCTACCTGCATTCGGACATCGATACCGTGGAGCGCGTGGAGATTATCCGCGACCTGCGGCTTGGTGTTTTTGATGTGCTGGTGGGCATTAACCTGCTGCGTGAAGGTCTCGATATCCCCGAAGTGTCGCTGGTTGCCGTGCTTGATGCAGACAAAGAAGGCTTCCTGCGTTCCGATCGCTCGTTGATTCAGACCGTGGGTCGAGCGGCGCGCAATCTGAATGGACGCGCGATTATGTACGCAGACAGCATGACCGGCTCGATGCAAAGGGCGCTCGACGAAATGAGCCGCCGACGCGTGACCCAGCTCGCGTACAACGAAAAGCATGGCGTCATTCCGAAGGGCATCAAGAAAGGGGTCTCCGATGTGATGGAGGGCGCGTACACCGCGCCGGGCGCGAGCCGCACGCGCGGGGCGAAGCAGGCCGCCGAGACGGTCGCCAACTATGGCGGACTCTCGACCGAACAACTGGCCGCGAAGATCCGCAAGCTCGAGCAGGACATGCACGCGCGTGCGCGTGACCTCGAATTTGAAGAGGCGGCGCGAATCAGGGATGAAATCATGTTCATCAAGAGTCGTTATCTGGAGATGGGAGCGGCCTGAATTTTCTTGCCTTCTGCCTCTGGCAGAGGCGGGAAGATTCCGATATTCTTCGGCCCCTTCGAGACCTTAGGCGCGTAGCTCAGCTGGTTAGAGCACCACCTTGACATGGTGGGGGTCGTTGGTTCGAGTCCAATCGCGCCTACCATTCGAAATCCACTTAAAGAGAAATTCTGCCTGCTTCGGCGTATGCCATGCGGGCCCGGTCCAGATGGCCGCTCGTACAGGCCACGGAGTTCCAGCATGCCAGTCATCACCCTGCCAGACGGCTCCCAAAGACACTTTGAGCAACCGGTAACAGTGCGTCAGGTGGCTGAGTCGATCGGCGCCGGACTGGCCAAGGCCGCGCTGGCGGCCAAGGTCGATGGCCACGAAGTTGATACCTCTCATCTGATCGAATCAGACATCGCGCTCAGCATCATTACTGCGCGCGACGCCGATGGCCTTGAGGTCATTCGGCACAGCACCGCGCACCTGCTGGCGCAGGCTGTGAAGCAGCTGTTCCCTACCGCACAAGTTACCATTGGGCCGGTCATCGAAGACGGCTTCTACTACGACTTCTCCTACGAGCGCCCGTTCACGCCAGACGATCTCGAGCGCATTGAGCGCAAGATGGAGGAACTGGCGTCCTCGAATCAGGACGTTACTCGCAGTGTGATGCCGCGCGACGATGCCGCCGCCTACTTCCGAAGTATTGGTGAGCGCTACAAGGCGGAGATCATCGAATCCATTCCGGCCAACGAAGACATCTCTCTGTATTCGCAGGGCGAGTTCACCGACTTGTGCCGGGGGCCGCATGTGCCCAATACCGGCCACTTGCGGGCTTTCAAACTCATGAAGATTGCCGGCGCCTATTGGCGTGGCGATTCGCGCAACGAAATGCTCCAGCGGATTTACGGTACCGCCTGGCCGGAGCCCAAAGCGCTGGCGGCTTACCTCAAGCGTCTGGAGGAGGCGGAAAAGCGCGACCATCGCCGTCTCGGACGGCAGCTAGATCTCTTCCATTTTCAGGAAGAGGCGCCCGGGATGGTGTTCTGGCACCCGCGCGGCTGGACGGTCTGGCAGCAGATTGAGCGCTACATGCGCGACCTGCTATCCCACAAGGGTTATCAGGAAGTGCGCTGCCCTTTGATTCTGGATGCCAATCTCTGGCGCAAGTCAGGACATTGGGAAAATTTCCACGAGAACATGTTCACCACGGAATCCGAATCGCGTGAATACGCGGTAAAGCCGATGAACTGTCCGGGCCATGTGCAAATTTACAATCAGGGCATCAAGAGTTATCGCGATTTGCCCTTGAGGCTGGCTGAGTTCGGGTCCTGTCACCGCAACGAACCTTCCGGCGCGCTCCATGGTTTGATGCGGGTTCGCGCCTTTACGCAAGACGATGGCCATATCTTCTGTATGGAAGAGCAGATTCAGGACGAGGTCTCCCAGTTTATTGATCTGCTGCAAGGCGTTTATCGCGATTTCGGCTTTGATGAACTCCAAATCAAACTGTCCACCCGGCCGGCTAAGCGGGTTGGCAGTGATGAAACCTGGGACAAGGCTGAAGCTTCGCTGAAGATGGCGCTGGATGGCAAAAATCTGGAATGGGATCTGCAGCCGGGCGAGGGCGCTTTTTATGGCCCTAAAATCGAATTCTCCCTGCGGGACAGCATTGGCCGCGTTTGGCAATGCGGCACCATTCAGCTGGATTTCTCAATGCCCGACCGGCTCGGGGCGGAGTTTGTCGCCGACGACAACTCGAGGCGCACACCTGTGATGCTCCATCGCGCAATTTTGGGATCGATGGAGCGCTTCATCGGGATTCTCATCGAGCATTTCAGCGGATATCTGCCGGTCTGGCTCGCACCCTGTCAGGCAGTCGTGGCCAATATTTCCGAGCGACAAGCCGCTTATGCCGCCGAAGTGGCGGAAATGCTGAAAAATCAAGGATTCCGAGTCGAATCAGACTTGAGAAACGAGAAAATCGGACTTAAGATTCGCGACCACACTCTTCAGCGCACCCCATACCTTCTTGTGGTGGGGGATCGTGAAGTCGAACTCAGAACAGTCGCCGTGCGGAGTCGGCGCGGCGACGACATAGGCGTCCTGCCTATTGATGAGTTCGCTCAGTTACTAAGCAAAGAGATTGTTGCGCGCACTATCAATTGATGGAGGACTGACCGATCGCTGCCGAAAAAAAGAATCGCATAAACGACGAAATTACCGCCACGCACGTTCGCTTGATTGCGGCTGACGGAGAAAACGTCGGAGTCGTGCCATTGTCTGAAGCCAAGCGTCAGGCAGTTGAGAACGAGATGGATCTCGTTGAAATCGTGCCTAACGCAGAGCCCCCGGTCGTGCGGGTAATGGATGTTGGCAAGTTCCTGTTCGAACAAAACAAGAAGCGGCACGCAGCGAAGAAAAAGCAGAAGCAGATTCAGATCAAGGAAATCAAGTTGCGCCCCGGCACCGACGATGGTGATTACGACATCAAGGTGCGGAATATCAGACGATTCCTCGAAGAGGGCGACAAGGTAAAAATTACCTTGCGGTTCCGAGGTCGGGAAATGGCGCATCAGGAACTCGGGGCCCAGATGCTGAAGCGCGTAGAAGCAGATCTGGGTGTACTGGCCGTCGTCGAGCAATATGCTCGAATGGAAGGCCGACAGATGGTCATGATGGTGGCGCCAAAGCGCCATTGAGTTAGCAAGAGGACAGGTTTAATGCCTAAGTTGAGAACGAATCGAGGCGCTGCAAAGCGCTTCGCCAAAACCGGTTCAGGACGGTTCAAGCGACGCCAGTCGTTTAAGAATCACATCTTGACCAAGAAGAGCGCAAAGCGTAAACGCCAGTTGCGGGGCAACTCGATGGTTGCTGCCGTAGACCAGTACAGCGTCGAGCGGATGTTGCCGACCCTTTAATCCCCTTTCTCCGGATACAGAAAAATGGCTCGAGTTAAACGCGGTACCACCGCCCACGCGCGGCACAAAAAAGTTTTAGGCCGTGCGAAAGGCTATTACGGACGCCGTAAGAACGTATATCGGGTAGCCACTCAGGCGGTTACCAAGGCTGGGCAATATGCCTATCGCGACCGTAAGCAGCGCAAGCGCGAATTCCGCGCGTTGTGGATTG
>CANFVX010000249.1 GCA_947450495.1 Gammaproteobacteria bacterium | reverse complement strand
GGCGTCGAGCCCGGACTCGCCTTTGGCCAGTTTCAAATCGGCGATCAGCAGCGCCGGCGGCGCCGCCATGGTGGCCAGCGCTCCAGCCAGACTTTTCAAATCCGCCACAGCGGTCACATGGCAGCCATGGAGGGTTTCAAGATACAGACTTAAGGCTTGGCGCACGGCGGCATCGTCATCCACCAAAATCACATTCGCGCGGAGCAGCGCCTCGCCACTCATTGGACAAACCCGCTGGTCGTGCAATTGCGCATAGGCTCTCGTCCTTCCTTGATTTGCGCTGCCAGCTCACTCGCTTCTGCGAGGGGGCGTGGGCCAGCGGCGCCTGCGGCGCCGTTGGCCTGACTAAGCCTTACTTGCCGTTGACGCTCCAGGCGATGAGCGCGTTGCCGCCCATCCACTTGTTCCACATCGCGTAGCCCGACACGGCATACACCATGCCGTTGGCAATCGCCGGGCCGGGACCGTTCATGGAGCCGCCGTGGGCGACCACGCCGTTCACGGTTTTGAAGTCCTCGGCAGTCTCGGCATCCCACACGATTTTGCCGGTTTTGGTCTCATAAGCCCGGAGATGGCCGTCGAGGCTGCCGGAGAACACCACGCCGGGCATGCCGCTCACCGCTGCCAGTTGGCCGGTATTGCAGCGTTCCTTGCCCTTGCAGGAAGTCGCCGACGGGCCGGTGGTCCACACAATTTTGCCGGTCTCCAAATCCACCGCGCTCAAACCACCCGCTTTGCCGGCTTCCAGTTCCCAGGCGCCGGCGATGGCCACGAACGCGCGGTTTTCACCGGCGGCGAAGCCCCACTCGATGCCACCGACGATGCCACCCGCGCCAACCTTCACATCCCACAGGATGTCGCCGGTGTCCGGATTAAGCGCGTGCAGCACGCCGGATTTCTGGCCGGCCAACAGCACCCGTTTGCCGCTGGCGAGCGTCACCAGCACGGCAGAACTGCCGTAGTCCAAATCAGGCCCATTCGATTTGGGGCAGGCCACCTGCGATTTGGGCGACGGATCGGCGCAGGCGATCGTGTAGGCGTCACCGGCCAGCGTTTGCTTGACCCATTTCACCTTGCCAGTGTCCATCGCCATCGCGATCACCGAGTCGCTCTCTTTAGCCGCCGGGTCGGAGTAGCTGTCGCCGGTCGTCACATAGAGTGTGTTGTGGCCCGGATCGAGCGTAGGCGCCGACCACACGGCAGCGCCGGACGGTCCCCAAAGCTGTGCGCCCACCGCGTTCTTGCCCTGCTTGACGGGCGGTTCGGCAATCGTGCGCGTCTTCCAGATGGGTTTGCCGGTGCTGGCCTCAAACGCGGCGGCACCGCCCTGAAACGTGCAGCACTCGTAGTCGGGCATCGCACCGGCTACTTCTTCCAGCGAAGACAGGGGCACATACAGGCGACCGTCGTAATAGACCGGCGTGCCGGTGACGCGAATATGCGGGTGCTCATCGACCACCGTCGACCAGCGTTCCTTGCCCGTATCCGGATCGAGCGCGTAGACCTGACCGCTCAGATCGCCGAAGAACAGCGCCTTGCTGCCGTCGGGGAGCACGGCCAGCGTGATCGAAGTCCGAACACCAGCCTTCGCTTCAAACGCCCAGCGGGCGCAACCGGTTTTGGCGTCGAGCGCCAGCACGAGACCGGAGAACGTCCCGAAGAACACGCGGCCGTCGGCCACCACCGGTTGACCCGACATGGTGGACACGCCCGGCACACCGAACGCCCATTTCATTTTTAGCTTGGGCACCTGCGAGGCTTTGAGGCCGGCACGGTCTGCGGTCTGGAAGCGGGTGTTATCGAGCCCGGAACCGCCCCAGCCGTTCCAGCCTTGGTCGAGTTGACCGAGCGCCGCTGCGGCCTTGCCGCTGCAGTAAGCGGCCTTGGGGATCGCCGCCGCGCCGGTGGCGAAATCGCCCAGCGATTTGCCCGCCGCGTATTCGGCCACCGCGCGACGCTCGTCGTGCGAAAGCTGGCGGGTGTAGGGCGCCATGACGCCGGCGCTGATGGTGGTGAAGACGTCTCGCGCGTCCTTTTCTTTCAGGCCCGCGCGGGACGGCATGCGCGGCAGCGCTCGGTCATGACAACGCGCGCAGTTGGCGTTGAACAAGGCCTCACCGTTGGGCGGGCTGGCCGCCTCGGCAAAACCCACTGCGGGCATCAAGCCCATCGTCGCCAGCAGTAACAGCACTGCACGCTTCATAACGCTCCCCTCACACTTTTTAGTTATGACGGGATCATTACCGCAACCGGACCAGGCTTTGCCAGCGACTTCTTATGCTGCAAGCGCGTCAGCCGCCGCGGCGACGTTAAGCCAGCGCCTGCGCCAAATCCGGTGAATCTGCGCGCAACCAGGCCCGAAACCGCGCGCCGACGGCGGCCGGCATAAACGCCTCGCGCATGAGGTCCAGCCGCCGCTGCTGCTCGCGATAGCGGGCTGCATCGTGCTGTTCCAGCAAGTTTTCAATCGCCTGACCCAGCGCTGCTTCGTCGGCACATAAATGTCCGATGTCGCCAAATTGCTCAAAACTCTCGGCCACGTGCGGTGCGGGCATCACCAACATGGGCCGCGAAAGGTTAATCGCGTCGTAAAACACGCCGCTCGCGCCGGTGTGGTAGTAGCTGCCCTGATAGGGCAAGCACACGTAATGCATGGAACGCAGCAGGCGCAGGTAGTCGGCGCGCGGCAGCTGCATGGCTTTTTGCCGACGCAGCTGCGCGCCTTCGGTATGCGCAATGACGGCGCCCAAGTCGGTGTCTGCGGCGTCCGCCGCCAAGCGCCCGACCAGATGAAACTCCACCCGTTTACCAAAACGCGGGGCGAGCGCGTTGGCGATCCGCACAAAGCTGTGTAGCCCTTTGGGCGCGGTGGCCTGCCCGGGCAACGCGATGCGCAAAGGCGAGAGCGCCACGGGCGCGGGGCCGGCGAGCGCCTGTTCACTCTCCAGCAGCGCGATGTTAAGCACCCCGGTGCGCGCGGCGATGCCGGGTGCGAGCGCTTCCAGCGAGGGGAGGGTTGCGCCATCCAGCACCAGCCAGCGCAGCGCCGGATGACGCGGTCTGGCCAGCGCCCCGGGCAGATCGAGCCGCCGGTGCAGCGGATGCCGGGTGCGCCAGGTAAACGCCGCGGCATCCGGTCCATGCAACATGAACTGAAACCACAGCCGGCCCCGGTAACGCGGGCGATTCGCAAAGTATTCGCCAACGTGCATCTCAGGCCCGTTGTTACAGGTCACCACCACCAGAATCGGGCTGCCGTCGTCCACTTCATCGAGCAAGCGCCGGAACAAACGCCACAGCTGCCAGGTGCGCTTCGCCGGGAGCGTGCCGATTGCGGGCGGCACGATGGGCCGAAACTCGCCGTCCATCAGCGGCGCCGCACCCAACAGGCGCTGCACTTCGGCCAGATGTTCGGCCTCGGCGGCGAAGCGCAGCGGCTGACGTGGAAACGCCGCGCGCAGGCTGCTGATAATCCCGGCGTTGATGGCGCTGTGTCCGGTCCCGTGCATAGCAGGCTCTACCACCAGAATCATCGTGCGACTCCCTCTGCCCAATGGGCGTGATTGAAGCCGCCATGCTGTCGCAGTGAGCGCGGTCACCGCCTGATCGAAGTCCATTGGAACGAATTCTGGTGGGTGCCGATGCGCGGGCTATCATGCCGGCCATGAGCCCAACGCCTCCCAGTCGCGAACACCAGTTTGCCCGTCAGGTCGACTGGAACCTGTTCCGGATTTTTCACGCGCTCGCCCGCCACGGCAGCATCAGCGCCACCGCGCGCGCACTCGGCATGCAACAACCCAGCGTGAGCGCCGCGCTGAAACGGCTCGAAGACCACGTCCAAACTCCCCTCTGCGTGCGCAGCGCCACGGGCATTTCGCTCACGCCCGCCGGCACCACGCTGCTCGGCATTTGCGAGCGGCTCCAGAACGAAGTGCAGGGCATTCCGGTGGAAGTGGCGAAAGCGCTCGCAGCGCTGGACGGCACGCTGTCCATTCGGATGCTCTCGCAGCTGGTGTCACCGCGTCTCGACGCCGCGCTGGCCCGGTTTCATACGCGCAATCCTCGCGTGCTTATTCGTATCGACGTAGCCCCGTGGCGGGCGGTAGTGGACGCCGTACGCAGCGGCGAGGCCTCAATGGGTGTCGCCTGCGACAGCGCGCCCGGCGCAGGCTTGCGCTACGAACCGCTGATGCGCGAAACCCAGCAGCTTTATTGCGGACGCCGGCATCCCTTGTTTGGCCAAACGCCGTCGATGCCGAACGAACTTGCCGGCCAGCGCTTTATTCATACCGGGGAAGACGAGCCTGCGGCGCTCGAGGCGTTTCGCCAGCGCTATGGGCTGGGTCGGCAACAGGCCGGCTTCGCCGAAGACCTGCACGAGGTGCGCTGGCTGATTGAGCTCGGCGTGGGCATTGGTTTTCTGCCAACGGTAGTGGCCAACAGCCTGCCCGATCCGAACGTGCTGTGGCCGCTGCTGCCCCCCCATTTGCTGCCGGGCTACGACGTTTTTGTCATCACCCGCGAGGCGCCCGCGATCCAACCCCTGGCGCAACGCCTGCTGGAAGAAATTCTGCTCGAACTCCGCGCTTAGCGGCGTGCGAGGCGTTGCTGCCTGTTAAGGCGCCCCGCGCTTTAATCGGGCAGCGGCGCACACGCGTGGTGCCAAACCTTGGCCACGCGGCCGCAAGGGCTGCACGCCATCAATGAAATCTATGCCAGCCATTGCGAAACAACGGATTCCGAGCCACCACGGCCAGACCTAGCATTGGCCCATGAGCAACGACCCCCGCCAAATCCCCGAACTCACAGCCCTGCGCGGCCTGTGGACCCGCTCACTGATCGCCTGGCCCGACGGCCGCCGCGATACCACCACCAGCGTGCGCTGGTTGCAGGGTCCGGGGATTTACATCGACCTGCGCCAACCCGCCAATCGGCCAGACTTCTCGGGCGTCGGCGCGCTGAACGCGCTCAGCGATGCGCAAATCGAATGGCTGGCCACGCAGGAAGGCTTCGCCGGCCGGCTCACCAAAGACGGCCCGTGGTTTGAATGGGGCCGCGAATTCGACCTGCAGCCGCAGGCGATGTACTCCGACTGCGGGCGGCTTTGGTATCACGAGGATTACGTGATCGAAGAAGGCCGCGACCAGCCCTATATCGAACACTGGCACCACCACCTGCGCGGCGATCCGGCGCGCTGTGTGGCGCTGGAACTGCGGGAAGCTGACGGCCCGCGCCGGGGTTTTCTGGTGCGCGTGGGGTCGATGTTTATGCTTGCCCGCAGCCGCGCCAGCGCGCTGCCCGACAAACCCTCGCTGCTCGACTGCGTGCGCACCGCAAGTGATCGCGACGCCACGCTCGCGCTGCTCGACTGCGAAATTGCCTTTGGTGAAATCGAAGGAAACCACTGGCGAATCAGCCATTCCAGCCAGCCCTGGCGCGAAGGGCAGTCCCTTGGCCCGGTGCTTGCTGCAGAAAAGCGGCTTTGGACCTGCACGGACCTCGCGGTCGACG
>CANFVX010000248.1 GCA_947450495.1 Gammaproteobacteria bacterium | reverse complement strand
CTGGAAGCTGAGAAACACCGCGCGCGGGTCGGCGTGCGCGAGTTGGCGCGTCAGGGCGTCCAGCATCAAGAGCGTCACGGGCATTACGTTCAGGTCTTTGACGGCGGGCACGGGCACCCACTGCAGGTCGCCCAATTCGTGGGTGTCGTCCGCTTCGCCCGAGACAAACTGCGCATCAATGGCAAAAAATCTGGCGTGAAACCGGATGGGTTGCGTGCTCGGGGTGATGGCGCGTCCGAGATAGCGCAATTCAGCGAGCGGCGGCGTGACGCCGCGTTGGCGATAGTCCTGCCAGGACGTATGCGGGATCTCACCGATGTCACCGGGCACACCCACCACCAACCCGCATTCTTCAAACGTCTCCCGGATGGCGGCCAGGGCCAGCGCATGCGCCCGCGTCTGCGAGTTGCCTACCGCGAGCTTTGGCGCAATGGAATGATGAAGCGGTGAACTCACCTGGACGCGACGGTCGGCCGCTTCCAGACCGCCGCCCGGAAACACGTAAACCCCGGGCTTGAAGCGGGCCTTGTCGCTGCGTCGACCCATCAGGACTTCGGTCCCGCGCGAGCTCTCGCGATGGATCACAAGGGTGGCGGCATCACGCGGGCGAACCGGGGTAGATGAGTCGGTCATGGTCGAACTCCGTCGAGGGGACCGAATGATACGATGCGGACAGGTCCTCTCACGAGCGACTGGCATTGCCCGCCGCTCCGTCAGCTATGAAGGAAATCCATATGCCCTACATGATTAAGACCCTCGGCAAACCTGATTCAGAGGCGCTGCGCATGAGTTTGCGGCCGGCCCATCTGGAGTACCTGAAATCGCGCCAGACCATGATTCTTGCCGCCGGCGCCTTGCTGGAAGATAACGGCAGCGGCGGCAACGGTGGCCTGCTGATTCTCGATACGGACGACCGCGCCGTGGCCGAAGCGTTTATCGCCGCCGATCCTTTTACGGTCGGCGGTTTGTTTGCCTCGATTGAGGTCACGCGCTGGCGTAAGGCCTTCTTTAACTTCGATTGCCTGCTCTAGCGCTTGCCGAGAGTTGCGAGACGGCCTCGCTTCCCTCAAATAGGGGCGCTTGGCCTGCGCGAAGCGCGAAAATCGGGGTCTTTTCGGTATCGCCATCGCTCATCGCATCGCATACCATTGAACTTGCTTTCGGGAGTTTACCTGGCTCGGTATCCTGCTGTTCTTGCGACAGGAATGACGATGTCGGCGTGCCTCGTTAGGAATGGGCGTCAACGGGCGAGTACCACGGGAGCGGTACTGCTCGCTGGCCTTTGTGAGTGAGTGCTTCATCGGCCAGGTTCGGCACGCTGAAGTCGTTCGAAACTTAAGTTCACCTGCCGGAGCAGGGAATAGGGGGAGTCTTGGCTGGTAACCACAATCATGAAATGCGACAGACACGCGGCGCCGCAATCGCCAACTGGCTGATGGATCGCAAATGGGCATCTTTCCTGCTCATCTGTGTTCCGACCATTCTGCTCGCAATGCACATTCCGAAGATTAAGGTCGAATCGCAGTTCTCTGACCTGCTCCCCAAAGAGCATGAGTACATCAAGAACTACAACAAGATGAAGCAGACCTTCGGTGGTGCCAACGTCATCACGATGGCACTTGAGGTCACAGACCCCAAAGAAGACATCTTCACCTACGACACCCTTTCCAAGCTCAAATACCTGACCGACGAAGTCGACAAGATCGAAGGCGTCAACCACTATCAGGTCGCGAGTATCGCGCACGGCAAAGTGCGTCGAATCCGCACTACCGGCGGCGGTCTAATCAAGTCCGAGCCCGTGTTGCCCAAAGACCTGCCCAAAGATGTTGAACAGTTGAAGCAGCTGCGTGAAGAAGCCTTCAACAACGACATCGTGTACGGCACCTATATCTCTACCGACGGTAAGCTCGCGCTGGTGTTCGCCGGCTTCGTGGAAGGCGTGCTGAAGTACAGCACCATCCACAAGAAGATGCTGGAGTTCAAGGAAAGCGTTGAAAAAGACGGCAAGACCAAGCTCTACATCGCCGGCGAGCCGATGCTGAAGGGCTGGATCTACTACTACAGCCCCGAACTGGTGCTCATCTTTGGCGTCACCCTCGCCGTGATGGTGGCCCTGCTGTTCTTCCACTTCTACTCGATCGCCGGTGTGGTGGTGCCAATGCTGGGCACCTTCCTGTCGGCGGTGTGGGGCTTGGGTTTCGTGGGCTGGATGGACTTCAATCTGGACCCGCTGATTCTCGTGGTGCCAGTGCTCATTTCCGCGCGAACCGCCAGCCACTGCGTGCAGATGATGGAGCGCTACTACGACGAAATCCGTGTGGGCGCCGAAAAGGAAGCAGCGGTACGCGTGGCCATGGGCGAACTGCTCCTGCCAGCGACGCTCGGCATTCTGGCCGACGCCTTCGCGCTGTTGGTGCTCACGGTCTCCTCCATGCCGATGATTGCCAAGCTCGGTATGTACTGCTCGTTCTGGGGCGCCAGTAACCTCGTGACGGTGGCGGTGCTGGTACCGCTGGTCATGTCCCTGCTGCCGAAGCCGACCGTGTCGATTCAGGAAGAGCACAAGCACCTGCCGTCCCGCATCATGCACAACATGGGCGTGTTCCTGGTTGGCCCGAAAGCCTCCACGATCATCATGGGTGGCGCGGTGCTGTTGACCGCGTGGGCGTTTTACTTTGGCTGGCACATCCAGATTGGTGAAAGCAAGCCCGGTTCGCCGATTCTCTACCCCGAGCATGAGTACAACGTGTCCGCCTCGAAGATTGCTGACAAGTTCGCCGGTGCGAACCAGCTCAGCATTTACTTTGAAGGCGACGGTCCGCACCGCATGAAGGATCCCAATGTGGTTTCCACCATGCAGGCCTTTGGCCGCTACATGGCGGACACCCGCAACTTCGGTGGTACCCGCGACATCCCGCAGCTGGTGCGTTCGATTAACCGTCTGTACCACTACGACGATCCGCGCTGGTCGCTGATTCCGAGTTCGCAGACCAACATCGGTAACACGCTGTTTATGTACGAAGCGGGCGCTTCTATGCCGGGCGTTATTCTTGAGTACATGGACCTTGAAGGGCGTACCGCCAACTTCGTGGTCTTCTACAAGGATGCGACCGGTCCGACCGTGCATGAAGCCGTGGACAAGGCCAAGGCCTGGTTGAAAGACCATCCGATCGAAGGTGTAACCCCGCGCTTTGCCGGCGGCATCATCGGGACGACGGCGGCAGCCAACGAAGAAACCGAACTGTCTGACATCAAGACCACCGTTGCGATTATCGCCGTGGTGACGCTGGCCATTATTTTGGCCTACCGTTCACTGGTGGCGGGCGTGATGGTGTTCGGCTTGCTTGTTCTCTGCGTGATGACCAACCGCGCGTTCATGGGCATGCGCGACATCGGCCTCAACGTGAATACCCTGCCGGTAACGGCGGTGGGTATCGGCGTCGGCGTCGACTACGCGATTTACATGATGGACCGTCTGAAGGAAGAAGCTCGCCACCGTACGCTCATCGACGCCATCGTGACGTCCATGCGCACGACGGGCGCGGCGATTCTCTTCACCGCGACCACCATCTTCGCCGGCATCATCTTCTGGATTCCGCTGTCAACTCTGCGTTTCAACGGTGAAATGTCGCTGCTGCTCTGCTTGCTGCTGTTCAGCAACATGATTGGCGCGATTACGCTGGTGCCGCTGCTTGTTCACCTGTTCAAGCCGCGTTTTGTGACCGACTCGCACATTGACGATCGCGACACCATTCGCGATCAGCAGTTGGGCGGTTGGCAGGCGAAGTCCATCGCACAGATGGGGGGCGGCGCCGCCGGCGCTTAATCCTCTCCTCTGGATAGACTGAAACGGGCCGTGCGCAAGCGCGGCCCGTTTTTTTTTGCTGATCTATCAGGCGTGCGAAGGGAGAGTTCTGACGCTGAGTCGAAGCGCGTCGATGTCTCTGCGGCGCTGGCAGGATGTGAATTCAATCGTTCAAGCACTGAAAGCACGAGGCCGAAAGTGGCGCGTGTGAGGTCGGCCACCGGCCTTAAGCCGCCAAGTCGTGGTAGTGCGCGTGAGGACGAGGAGGGGACGAGGCGACACCCGCAGGTATCGCCTCGCGAGCGGTGTTTTAGAGCACCGAGCAGACGGCGTCGACGACGTAGTCCATATTGGATTGGCTGACGCCGGCCACGTTGATGCGGCTCGAGTCCACCATGTAGATGCTGTACTCGGCCTTCAGGCGCTGCACCTGTTCCTTGGACAAGCCAAGGAAGGAGAACATGCCGCGCTGATTGGGGATGAAGTCAAAGCGGTTGCTGTTGAGCTTGGTGCGGAATTTATCCGCCAGCTGGCTGCGCAGGCCGTTGATGCGGTCACGCATGAATCCGAGTTCAGCGGTCCAGGCGGCGGTGGCGGTCGGGTCGCGCAGGATACGGCCCACCAGCGCCGCTCCGTAGTTCGGCGGCATGGAATACACGCCGCGCGCCACGTTCTGGGCTTGACCGAATACCACATCCGCCTGTTCGGGCGTTTCCAGCATCAAAGACAGCGCACCGACGCGTTCGCGATAGACCCCGAAATTCTTCGAGCAGGAACTGGCGACGATCAGTTCTGGTACAGCCGATGCGAGTTTGCGCACCCCGTAGGCATCTTCATCAAGACCGATGCCGAGACCCAGATAGGCCAGATCGACGAACGGGGTAAAGCCGCGACGCAGCGTGATGTCCGTGACCTGATCCCATTCCGCGGGCGAGAGATCGACACCGCAGGGGTTGTGACAGCAGCCGTGCAAGAGCACCAAGTCACCCGCCGGAATTTTCTCCAGCGCTTCGAACATGGCGTTGGCTTTTAGCGCCTGGCTGGCGCCGTCGTAGTAGGGATAAACCTTGATTTCCAGGCCCGCGTCGCCGAGGAGTGGCACGTGGTTGGCCCAGGTGGGATCAGAGACCCAGATGGCAGCGCCGGCCTTGGCGCGATTGAGCAATTCGGCAGCGATCCGTAACGCGCCGCAACCGCCCGGCGCCTGCAAGGTGCGCAGGCGGCGAGCCGTGCGCGCGGCATGGTCGGCGCCAAAGATGAGTTGCTCAATGCCGGTATCGAAATCCGGATCGCCGGCCGGGCCGACGTAGGTTTTAGTGGTTTCCTCTGCGCGGTGCGCGGCGTCTGCCTGCTTCACGCATTCAAGAATGGGGGTATGTCCCTGTTCGTCCTTGTACACCCCAACGCCAAGGTCAACCCTGCGCGGGTTGGTGTCCTGCCGATAGGCGGCCAGCAGGCCGAGGATGGGATCTGGGTTAAGCGCTTTGAGAGTCTCGAACATGCGGGCTTCAATCTCCGGCCGTCAGTGCGCCCGATGCACACCGTTTGGAAGCGGCGAATGATAGCGGGCGCGCCAGATCAAGGCTATGCGTGAACTACCTTCGATAGCACTGCAGTTGTGCCGAGGCATAGCGGAGCGCGTCGAGATCGGTGGTGACCTGCCGTTGGTGGGCATGTTCGGTGTAGGACTGCAGGGCCGAGAAGGGCAGGAAGGCAAGGCCCCAGGTGG
>CANFVX010000247.1 GCA_947450495.1 Gammaproteobacteria bacterium | reverse complement strand
GCAGCACCGCCCAACAGCGTGTAATTCTGGGCCGGCTTCGCGAACTCGCGGCGGTCGGCGCGACGCAGGCGGTCATTGCCCCTTCGCTGGTGATTGTGGGCGAAGTCGCCGCACTGGGCGCGGAGCTCGCCTGGTTTACCCAGCCCGTGCTGGCAGCCTCCGCTGAGCAGGACGCTGCCGCCGCCTGATTCCCGCAGGCTTCGCCCTTCGCGGGCTTTCCGTAGAATGCCGGCATCTCCACGTTTGCCGGGGTCACCCATGACGGTTCTGCGCCTGATGCTTGTCCTTGGCTTGCTCCTCGGCACAGCCACGGTATCCGCCGCCCCGGTTCGCGTTGAGCACTTCACCCCGAGCGGTAGCGCCAAGGCCGTTCACAGCATCAGCGCCCGTTTTTCCAGTCCCATCGTCGGGTTTGGCGAACCCAGACTTGCCGCACCTTTCACCCACGACTGCGCCTTGGCCGGGAGCGGACGCTGGCTCGACTCGCGCAACTGGGCCTTCGAGATCGAGGGGCCGGCGCCGGTCGGCGTGCGTTGCACTTTCAAGCTTCGCGCGGATTTGAAAGCTGCCGACGGCAGAGCCGTCGTCGGCCCGCAAAGTTTCAGCTTCGACACCGGCGGACCGTCCATTCTGCAAAGCGAGCCCTGGGAAGGCAGCGTCATCGAAGAGCAGCAGGTCTTTCTGCTGGGCCTCGACGCCCCGGTTGAGGCCGCCACGCTGGAATCCAAAGTCCACTGCCGGGCAGAGGGCGTGGGTGAGCAGATTGGCGTGCGCGTGCTCGCCGGAACAGAGCGTGCGCAGGTACTGGACGCCAGTCCATGGTTTCTCAAGCGCTACGCCAACGCCCGTTACCCCGACAGCTTTGAGCAAACGATGGTGGCCCAGCGGCCGGCCGATGAAGCAGCCGTGCGTGCGCGCTACGCGGCGCTGACCGATGCCACCGATTCCCCCATCGTGGCCGTGCAATGCCGGCAGCGGCTGCCGGCCGGCCGCAAGGTGTTTCTGGATTGGGGCCCCGGATTGGCGGCGGCATCCGGGGTGGCGAACGCCGGCGTGCAGACGCTGGCCTTTGAAACGCGTCCGGACTTCACCGCCACCTTGACTTGTCAGCGCAGCCGTCGCGACGGCGGCTGCCTGCCGGGCTTTGATATCCAACTGCATTTTTCAGCGCCCGTTGCGCGAGAGTCCTTGCAGGGCGTGCGTTTTGAGGGTGCCAACGGCCAAGGCTTCCCGATCCAGATTGATGGCGAAAGCCATACGCCCTGGACCATGGGCGTGACGCTCCGCCGACCCTTCCCGGCACATGCCGAACTGACCCTGCACCTGCCGGAGAAACTCGTCGACGACGCCGGCCGCACGCTCGCCAATGCCGCCAGTTTCCCGCTCGCCGTCCGCACTGAAGAAGACCCGCCGCTGGCTAAATTTGCGGCGGAGTTCGGCATTGTGGAATGGCACGCCAGCCCCGCGCTGCCGCTTACGGTGCGCAATATCGAGCCCAATCTGCTGGTGCAGCGTCTGCCGCCAGCGGCGCCGCCCAGCCCCGGGCTCGGCGGCTTTATCGAAGACCTCATCGCGCGCGTGCTTCACCGCGACGACGACTGGTCGAGCCCCAACGCCGTGACCACTGCTGTGAAGGGCCGGCTGCTGCGGGTGTCGGCCAGCGACGTCGCCGCCGTCGGTCAGTGGTTTGCGCGCGTGCAACAGGCACGGCGCTACGACTGGTTCTGGAACGAACAAAAGCAAACCCGCGATTTGCGCGGCCAACCCGGCACGACCGAAGTCTTGCGCGAGGCGTCGACGGCGGTGGCCTTCGAACTCCCCCGCCAAACCCACGCCAAGGCGATGGAGGTGCTGGGTATTCCGCTCCCCAAGCCCGGTTTTTATGTGGCGGAGTTGAGCAGCCCGCGCCTTGGCGCCGCGCTGTTTGAAAAACCCGCGCCCTACTACGTGCAGTCCATGGCCCTGGTGACCAATCTGGGCGTGCACCTTAAATGGGGACGAGAGTCGTCGCTCGTGTGGGTGACCGCGCTCGACAGCGGCAAGCCGGTGGGCGGCGCAAGCGTTACCGTGCACGACTGCGCCGGCAAAACCCTGTGGCAGGGCCAATCCAATACACAGGGAATCGCGGTGATTGCAGACGCCCTGCCCGGCTTCAATCAACTGCCCGACTGCCCCTGGAACGGCCATGGGCTGGTGGCCGTGGCCCAACTCGGCGACGACGTGAGTCTGGTGGCTTCCAGCTGGAATAACGGCATCAGCCCCTGGCAATTCGGACTGCCGGGACCGAGCTGGTTCACGGCGCATGCGGCCAGCAGCGTGCTCGATCGCACGCTCTTCAAGCCCGGCGAAACCGTGCATATGAAGCATATTTTGCGCACTCGGACCGCGCAGGGCTTCGACGTCTGGCAACCGGCTGAACTGCAGGTGCGGCTGCGACATGAGGGCAGCGGCACCGAGATTCCGCTCCCCGCAACGCTGGACCCCGCCACCGGCAACGCCAGCGGCGCATGGCCCATCCCGCAGAGTGCGCGTCAGGGCGTTTATCGCATTCAGGTGGCGGACGGTGACGGCTGGTTCGAGGCGGGTGAGTTCCGCGTGGAGAGCTTCCGCATTCCGCTGCTGCGGGCGGATTTTCAGGCGCGGGAACTGCCGCTGGTGAATCGCGACCAGTTGGCGCTAGACCTGCAGATCAACTACCTCGCCGGCGGCGGCGCGAGCGAGTTGCCGATCAAGCTGCGTGGCCTTACCCAGCCCCGCAACGTGAGCTTTCCTGACTACGAGGATTACAGCTTTGCCAACGGCGACGTCACGGTTGGGATGAGCGACGACAACGAAGCGGTGTGGAGCACGCCCCGGTATCTGCAAACCCAGTCGCCGCAGCCACTGCCGGCGCAAAGTCTGCAACTGGACCGCGCCGGTGGGGCACAACTGCGCCTCGCCGGCTTACCGCGTAGCGACACGCCGCAAACCCTGACCGCCGAAGTGGAATATCCGGATCCCAACGGCGAGATCCTCACCAGCTCGACCAAAGTCCCGCTCTGGCCCTCGGCGGTGCTGCTGGGGCTTAAGCCCCGCGACTGGGCCATGAGTCCCGGCGAACTGGCCTTCACCACCGTGGCGCTCGACACCCGCGGTCGGCCGCTGACCAATGTGGAAGTGACGGTCGACCTGTTCCAGAAAATCCATTATTCCAGCCGCAAACGCCTGCTCGGCGGTTTCTATGCCTGGGACAATCGCAGCGAGGTCAAAGCGGCAGGGCCCGCCTGTCGCGGTCGCACCAATGCGCGGGGCGAACTGAACTGCACCGTCGCCACCAAGCTTTCCGGCAACCTCATTTTGCGGGCGCGCGCCACCGACGCGGCCGGCAACCCCAGCGTGGCGAATCGCGATGTGTGGGTCGCGGCGCGCGATGACTGGTGGTTTGCCCAAGGTAACGACGACCGCATGGAACTGGTGCCGGAACAGCGCGACTACGCGCCCGGCGACACCGCCCGCCTGCAGGTGCGCATGCCTTACCGCGAGGCAAGCGCGCTGGTCACGCTGGAGCGCGAGGGCGTGCTGAATGGCGAAGTGGTGCAGCTCTCCGGCAAGGCGCCGGTCGTGAACGTGAAGCTGCCCGCCAACGGCGCGCCGAATGTGTTTGTGTCGGTGCTCGCGGTGCGGGGCCGCGAGACGGGCGTGCAGCCGAGCGCGCTGGTCGATTTGGGACGTCCGGCGTTCAAGCTGGGCATGACCGAACTGCGGGTGGATTGGGACGCGCATCGCCTGAAAGTGAAGGTCACGCCCGAGCGCGAGCAATATCAGCCGGGTGAGCGCGCGAAGCTTGAGCTCAGCGTGCAACAGGCCAACGGTGAACCCTTGCCCGCCAACACCGAAGTCGCGGTGGCCGCCGTCGACGAAGGCTTATTGGAACTGCGCCCCAACGCCAGCTGGCAGCTGCTGGAAACGATGATGCGGCGCCGGGGCATCGAAGTGCAGACCGCCACCGCGCAGATGCAAGTCGTGGGCAAACGACATTTTGGTCGCAAGGCCGTGGCACCTGGCGGCGGCGGCGGGAGTGGCGCGGGCACCCGGCGCATGTTCGACACCCTGCTCCTTTGGCAAGACCGCGTGACGCTCGATGCCGCCGGCAAAGCGCACCTCGAGATCCCGCTCAACGACGCCCTCAGCAGCTTTCGCATTGTGGCGATCGCGACCGGTGGGAGCAGTCTGTTTGGAACCGGCGCGGCCACCATTCGCAGTACTCAAACACTGATGCTCCATTCGGGACTGCCGTCGCTGGTGCGCGCCGGCGATCGCTACGCGGCCGGCTTTACGCTGCGCAATGCGGGCGAGCGCGCGCTCAGCGCAACCTTGACCGCCTCAGTGAAGCTCACGAGCGCGGCCGGCGCGTGCGCCACCCAAACGGCCGACACCCTCGCGCCACAAACCGTGACGCTGGCGCCGGGCGAAGCGCGTGAAGTGCGCTGGGATTTTGCGCCGCCAGCGGCTGGCACCCTGCAGTGGGAAGTTCACGCGAAAGCGGATGAAAAGGATGTCAGCGACGCGCTCAGCGTCAGCCAGACGGTGATTCCGGCGCTGGACGTCAGCACGGTGCAGGCGAGCCTGCTCCGCGTGAGCGGCACCCAGACCCTGCCCGTCAGCGCGCCCGCCGGTGCCCTGCCCGGCGGAGAACTGCGAGTCTCGCTGCGACCGAGTCTGGCCACGGCGCCCGCCGGCGTCAGGGGCTTCTTTGAGGCCTACCCGTTCCGCTGTCTGGAGCAACGCGCCTCGCGGGCGATCGGCCTCAACGATGACGCGCAGTGGAATGCGCTCATGGCCGAACTGCCCAGCTATCTCGATACCAAAGGGTTGGCCCGCTATTTCCCGGGCGACGGCGCGGGCAGTGACACGCTGTCGGCCTATCTGCTGACGGCGGCGGCGGAAGCCGGCCGCGAGATTCCCGCCAGCAGCCGCATGCTGATGCGGGAAGGCCTGGTCAGCGTGATTGAGGGGCGCTATGCGCCACGTCAGGCGCTGCCGACGGCTGACCTCAGCTTGCGCAAGCTCGCCGCCATTGCCGCGCTCAGTCACCTGCCGGAAGGCATCGATCCGGGCTGGCTGGACACCCTCGACCTGAGCCCGGCGCTGTGGCCCACCGCCAGCGTGCTCGATTTGGTGGATATCCTGCAGCGCTCGCCGAACCTCCCCAAGCGCACTGAGCGTCTGCGCCTCGCGCAAAACGAACTGCGCAACCGGCTCTCGCCGCAGGGTAATCAACTCACGCTCGCCAGTTCACCCGGCGACCAACTGCCCGGCTTGATGACGTCACCCGATGCCACGCTGAACCGGGTGCTGTTGGTGATGGCGGCGCAGCCGGCGTGGGCGGAAGACGCGCCACGCCTGCTCACCGCGGCGCTGGCCCGGCAGCGGGCTGGCCACTGGGATACCACGGTGGCCAATACCTGGGGCGTGCTCGCGTTGCGCCAATTTGCTTCGCGCTTTGAGCAGGTCCCGGTGGTGGGCCGCACCGAAGTGAGCTTGGGCCAGCGGGGATTT
>CANFVX010000246.1 GCA_947450495.1 Gammaproteobacteria bacterium | reverse complement strand
GTCGATTCCATATGCGTGGCGTCTGATCCATGCGCGGGCTCGGTGATGCCGAAGGCAAACATCTGCGTACCGCTGGCGAGCGGTTCCACCCATTCGGCTTTCTGCGCTTCGCTGCCGTAGTGGAGCATCAGCAGGAGCGAGATGTTGTTGCCCACAATCGCGTGCTCGTTCTGCAAGTCGCAGTGCAGGCCCAGGCCTTTGCTGGTGAGGTGTTCGCGAATCACCGCCATGCCGAGATTGGTGCCGTCGCGCCCGCCAAACTCGCGCGGAAAGGGATAGCGAAAATGGCCGGCGGCGTCGGCGCGGCGCTTGGCTTCGGCCAGCAGCGCTTCCCATTCGTGGCGCGGCAGGCCGCCGTTGTCCCAGTCGGTGCGCGCGTGTTCGCGGCGATGGTCGAAAAAGCGGATGTTGTCGTCCTGTTGCTCCAGCGGTTTGATTTCCCGCTCGATGAAATCGTCCAGTTCCAGCAGATAGGCCGCGAGTTCGGCCGGGATGTCGAAGTCCATAGATGCTCCCCGCGAGTCGTTGTGGTGTGGCAGTGCTGACAGTGTACTAACCTCGCGCGCCGGCCGCCTCGCTGGCTACACTGCGGGGCGTTTCAATCCGGCATGCATTGCGATGGCGAAAAAAGACCGACACGTCAGCGAAACCCCCGCCACGATGTGGCTGCGCCAGCACCAGATCGCGTTTAGCGAACACGTCTACGAGTATGTCGAGCATGGCGGCACGGCGGAGTCTGCGCGCCAGCTTGGCGTCGACGAGCACAGCGTGGTGAAGACGCTGGTGATGCAGGACGAACGCGCGCAGCCGCTGGTGGTGCTGATGCACGGCGACAAACAGGTGAGCACCAAGAATCTGGCGCGAGCGATCGGCGTGAAAGCGGTAGAGCCCTGTAAGCCTGACGTCGCGCAGCGCCACAGCGGCTATCAGGTGGGCGGCACTTCGCCGTTTGGCTTGCGCAAGGCGATGGCGGTGTATGTGGAAGCCGGCGTGCTCGATCTGCCGCAGATTTATATCAACGGCGGACGGCGCGGTTTTTTGGTGGGGATCACGCCAACGGTATTAATCGACACGCTGGGCGCGAGGCCCGTGCACTGCGCGCTGTAAAGTCACACCACACGCCACCTGCGCATCTTCGCTCGGCACAGGCTTCAAGGAGGTTTCAAGCATGTACGCCACCCCGACCGCCGCCATCGACCCCACCCGCATCGCCGTCATCATGGCCAGCAGCGGCGAGCAGGTGAGCTATGGCGAACTCGATGCGCGCTCCAATCAACTCGCGCATTTGCTCCGCACGCACGGGCTTGGTTTTCGCGATCACTACGCGGTGTTCATGGAGAACCACCCGCGCTACTTCGATGCCTGCGGCGGCGGTGATCGCGCCGGGCTCTACTACACCTGCATCAATGCGTTCCTGAAAGCGGACGAACTGGCCTACATCCTCGACAACTGCGAGGCGACGCTGCTCATCACCTCGGTGGAAAAATTACCCATTGCGTTGGCTGCCCTGCCCGACTGCCCGCGCATTACGCGCTGCCTGGTAGTGGGTGACGGACAGGCGCCGCGCCAGCTGGGACACACGCTGATTGAGGACTACGCGAGCGCACTGGCGCGCTATCCGGTAACGCCGCTGGCCGATGAGCGTCTGGGAATTGCGATGCTCTACTCCTCCGGCACCACCGGGCGCCCCAAAGGCGTGATGCGCCACTTGCCGGAACAGCCGCCCGGAGAGCCGCTGCCGGTGATGCGCTTCGTCAGCCAGCTGTGGCGCTATCGCCCCGGCATGGTTTACCTCTCGCCGGCGCCGCTGTATCACGCCGCGCCGCTCACCGCCGTCGGCATGGCCATTCGTCAGGGCGCGACGGTGGTGGTGATGGAGCGCTTCGAGGCCGAACATTTTCTGGCGCTGGTGGCGCAATTTGGCGTGACCCATTCGCAGCTGGTGCCCACCATGTTCAGCCGCATGCTGAAGCTGCCCGCCGAAGTCCGCGCACGCTATGACCTGTCGACCCTGGAATGCGCGGTGCACGGCGCGGCGCCCTGCCCGCCGCAGGTCAAGGCACAGATGATCGACTGGTGGGGCCCCATCATTCTCGAGTACTACGGCGCCACCGAAGGCCTCGGCTTCGCGGCCTGCGACAGCGCGGAATGGCTGGCGCATCGCGGCACCGTGGGACGCGTGTTGATGGGCGAACTCCATGTGCTGGACGACGCGGGGCAGACGGTGCCCACCGGCACCCCCGGCACGCTGTGGTTCAAGAGCCCGGTGATCTTTGAGTACTTCAACGCGCCCGAGAAAACCCGCGACTCGCGCTCACCCGACGGCAGCCTCTGCACGGTGGGCGACATTGGCTACGTGGACGACGACGGCTTTCTCTACCTCACCGATCGCGCGAGCTTCATGATTATTTCCGGCGGCGTGAACATCTATCCGCAGGAATGCGAGAACCTGCTTATCACCCATCCCAAGGTGCTGGACGCGGCGGTCTTTGGCGTGCCCAACGAGGATCTGGGCGAGGAAGTGAAAGCGGTGGTGCAGTTAGTGGCAGACGTCGCGCCGAGTCCGGCATTAGCCGCCGAACTCATCGCCTTTTGCGCCGAACACCTCGCCCGCCACAAGGTGCCGCGCTCGCTGGACTTCATCGACGAACTGCCGCGCCTGCCCACCGGCAAGCTCTACAAGCGGGTGTTGCGCGAGACCTACTGGCGCGAGCGGCCGACCGGTCTCGTGTAAGGCCAAGGCCTACTCGAGCGTGAAAGCGTCGGTGCCGGTCATCACCGGCGTCACCAGCGCAGCATCGTCTTCCACCGGGCGATTAACGCGCCGGCTCACCGGCCAAACCTGCAAGACCTCATTCGCGGCCGGCACCATCAGATCGAGCACGGCCTTGCTTTGCGCCAGCGCCGGATCGAGCCAGCGGGCGTAGTCGGCGGCTTCCAGGATCACTGGCATGCGATCGTGCACGGTCGCGGCCAGCGGGTTGGCCGCAGCGGTGAGAATGGCGTAAGTCTCGACCTCGCCCTCAAAGCCGCTCCAGTGTTCGAGCAGGCCGGCGAAGGCCAGCGGATTTCCATCGGCGCGCGAGAAAAAATACGGCTGCTTGCGGCCCTGCTCGGTCTTCCACTCATACCAGCCGCTGGCCGGCACGATGATGCGACGACGCGCCAGCGCGTGGCGAAACATCGGTTTCCCGGCGGCGGTTTCGCTTTTGGCGTTGATGGGTTGCGCGAGCTTGCCGGGGGTCGTGACCCAACTCGGCAACAGGCCCCAGCGGGCCGGGATGACCCGGCGCTCGCCGTCGGCCTGTTGGCGGATCACGGCATGAAACGCGCCGGGCGTCAGGTTATAGCGCGGCTGCGTGGGGAATTCGTTGCTGGTGGAGAACTCGGCCTTGAGCACCGCGGGGTCGGCATACAGCGCATAGCGACCGCACATCGCCGGCGCACCCTACCAGCGACGCACGCGGCCAATATCGAGGTGCACGAAATCTGAACTCGCGTAATAGCCCACGCCGCCGGCGCCGAGTTTCAGCGCAACGTCGCGCACGTGCCGGGTGCGGGTGTCGGCGAGGCGAATGTCGATCGCCTTGCCCTGCATGTGCAGGCTGCCGGAGGCGACGCCGCTGGAGGCCCGATGCAACATTGCGTTGGTGGCCGGCGAGCGATAGGCGGAAATAATTTCGAATGGCGCGTCGCTGCCAATCAGGCGATGCACGGCGAAGAGTTGGTCGAGCAGGGCGGGCGCGATGGGAAACACCTCGTCGGTGCGGAAATCGCGCAGGAGATGATTCACCGCCTTCAGCGCGCGCGGATCGTAGCGACCGTGCTGAAAGTAATTAACGCTGAGCGTTTCGCCCGTGTGCAGATGACGGAAAGACAGCTGACGCGCGGCCTGCGGCTTGGCGAGCGCGGGCAGTGAGACTGCGGCAAGGCCGGTCACGCAGGCCTTCAGCCATGAACGTCGTGTCAGCGGCCGCGCGGGCCGCAAAGTCTCTTCCATCAAGCAGATTCTCCGTATGGCACTGAACAACGCGCGCCCCGGAGGCCCGCCAACATGAGCAAGGATTCGCCTCGCCCGGTCTCGAACAGGGCTTAGTATAGGCAGACCTCTCACGTTCGGAACAAGCTTTATGTCACGACTGAATTTAGTCGCGCGGCGACTGTCTGAGGCGCTGCTCATCGCGGGGCTGGCCCTCTCGCCAACGTTCGCCGCCGCAGATTTATCGAACCGATTACAGGATCTCGCAGCCGGCAAACCCATCGCCGGACAGGCGCTGGATGCGCGCACGCTCATCGCCAAATTCTACGCGGGCCCGGCGGCCAAGCCCTTATGGCGACCGGCTGCCTTGCAGTCGCTACAAGGGGCGATTGCCAACAGCGACGCCGACGGCCTGCTGCCGCGGGACTATCTGGCCGAGCCGCTGGCACGCAAAGACCTCAGCGCCGACGACCGCGAACTCCTCGCCACCGAAGCCCTCATCCGCCTCGCCTACAGCCTGCGCTTCGGCAAGATCAATCCCAAACTCTTCGACCCCAACTGGAACTATTCGCGGGCGCTCGGCAAAGACGACCCGCTGCTGTGGCTGAAAACCACGATCACACAGGGCGATATCCCGGCGGCGCTGGCGAAGATTCGCCCGCAGGGCCAGTACTACACCGGCCTGCGCAAGGCCCTTGCCGACTACCGCGCGATGGCGGCCGCCGGTGGCTGGCAGGCGATTGCCGCCGGCCCAACGCTGAAGCCCGACATGAGTGACGCGCGCGTGCCGGCGCTGCGTCAACGCCTGCAGGCTGAACGCCTGCTCAGCGCCGGTGGCCAAGGCGAGATTTATGACGCCACGCTGGTGGCCGCCGTCACCGAATTCCAGCGCCGGCACGGTTTGAGCGCCGATGGCGCGCTGGGGGCCGGCACGGTCGCCGCGCTCAATGTGCCGGTAGACGCCCGCATCAACAGCCTACGGCTGAACATGGAACGTCTGCGCTGGGTGTTCCGCGATCTGCAGCCTGAATACGTGGTGGTGAATATCGCCGGCTTTGAAGCCGCCTATGTCGATCAGGGGACGGTGCGCTGGGCGGGACGGGTGATTGTGGGCAAACCTTTTCGCCAAACGCCGCTGTTCAAGTCAGAAATCAGCTATCTGGAATTCAATCCCACCTGGACGGTACCGCCCACCATCCTGCGCCAGGATTTACTGCCCAAGCTCCGCGTGAATCGCGGCACGCTGAAAGAGAAAAATCTGGAAGTGATCGACGGCAACGGTCAGACGGTCGATCCCGCGCACGTCGACTGGCAGCGCTTTCACTACGCTTTGCGCCAGAAGCCAGGGCCGGACAATGCGCTCGGCCGCGTGAAGTTCATGTTCCCCAATCTGCATTCGGTGTATCTGCACGACACGCCCTCGCGCGAACTTTTCGGACGCGCCGAGCGCGCGTTCAGTTCGGGCTGCATCCGCGTGGAGCGCCCGCTGGAATTGGCCGCCGCGCTGCTCAAAGACCCCGCGAAATGGAACAAGCCGTCGATTGATACCGTGGTGGCCAGCAACAAAACCCAGCGCGTGAACCTGCCGCGCAAGGTGCCGGTGATGCTGCT
>CANFVX010000245.1 GCA_947450495.1 Gammaproteobacteria bacterium | reverse complement strand
CTGAGGGCGCAACGCCGAAAGACGGCCCGAGCGCTGGCGTTGGCATGTGTACGGCACTGGTGTCGGCATTGACCGGTATTCCTGTGCGCGCCGATGTCGCCATGACGGGCGAGATCACCTTGCGAGGAGAAGTCTTGCCCATCGGCGGACTCAAAGAAAAACTGCTCGCGGCCTTACGCGGTGGCATCAAGACGGTGGCCATTCCGCAAGAAAACGAGCGTGAATTGAAAGAGATTCCGGCTAACATCAAGCAGGGTCTGGAAATCAAACCGGTCCGCTGGATTGATGAGGTATTTACGCTGGCGCTCCAACGCCAGCCGGAACCCCTTGCGGTGCCGTTCGAAGAAGCTGCCCCTGCGGTTGCTGAAGAAGCCGCGCCCGATCAGGATTTAATTCGCGCGCATTGAATACCGTGTCGCATGCACCTCGGATGCGTGCGTGTGGCACAACACACCAAAACATGTGCCTCTTAAAAACTTGCGCATGTCTCAAGATTCTATAAAGGAAAGTTATGAACAAATCAGACCTCATCGACGCCGTCGCCGACGCTGCCGATATCAGCAAAATGTCCGCGACGCGTGCCGTAGATGCCGTTATCACGGCGATTGGCGAAGCGCTCAAGGCCGGCGATACCGTGACCCTCGCGGGCTTCGGTAGCTTCCAGGCGAAAGTCCGTCCGGCCCGCACCGGCCGTAATCCGAAAACTGGCGAGGCGATCGCGATCGCGGAGAGTAAAGTTCCTGCATTCAAATCTGGCAAAGCGCTTAAGGATCTACTAAAGTAACGCTCCCTTCGGGTGCTTAGCTCAGTCGGGAGAGCGTCGCCTTTACACGGCGAAGGTCGTGGGTTCGAACCCCTCAGCACCCACCAGAGAAGGTCATTGGAGTGGTAGTTCAGTTGGTTAGAATACCGGCCTGTCACGCCGGGGGTCGCGGGTTCGAGCCCCGTCCACTCCGCCAAATCAATAGCCATCCCGCCGCGGGTTCTCGCGGCGGGATGTGCCATTGACCACCAAGATTTGAACCATAGTTTCTAACTAGCGCGCACGGCCCCGGCGGGCACGGGGAATGTCGCCGAGTCGTGAGGTCTTACCGGCATGATGGAGTTCATCCGCGAACGCGCTCAAGGTCTGGTGGCGGTCGCCATCATCCTTCTGCTCTGTCTTACCTTTCTGCTCTGGGGCATCGAGTCCTACATCAGCGCCGCGCGTCAGGTCATTGCCGCGAAAATTAACGGCGAAGAAATCCAGCTCGCGGAATACCAGAAATCCTTCGAACGTATGCGTCAGCGCGCTCAGCAAGAGCAGGGCGCAGAGTTCAACGCAGAACTCTGGACACGCGACACCACCAAGGAACGAGTGCTGGATGCGCTGGTCGAAGAGCGTCTCGTCAAGCAGCTAGTGGAAAAATCCCGGATGCGCATCGCCAACGGGCAACTCGCGCAATACATCAGTACCTCCGAAGCCTTCATCGTCGACGGTAAATTCTCTCCTCCCAGGTTCAATCAGATCGCCCAGATGATGGGCATGTCGGACACTGGTCTGGAGCAGCAGATTCGTGCCGATTTAGCCCAGCAGCAGATTCGCGCCGGCGTCGCGCTCTCGGCCTTCGCGCTCAAAACTGAAGCTCAGCAACTGGCGCAGCTGCTCGATCAGAAGCGCGACATCGCCTATGCCATGGTGCAGCCGGCAGACCTCAAAGCAGCCACCGTGATCGACGCTGAACTTGAGACTTTCTATAAAGCGCATCAGGAAGCTTACCGCGTTCCGGAGAAGCTCACGCTGGAATTTCTCGAGTTGAAACTCGAGGACCTTAAGCGTGAAGCGGCCGTCGACGACAAAGCCTTGCAGGACTACTACGACGCGCACAAGCCGAACTACACGACCCAGGAACAGCGGAGCGTCAATCACGTTTTAATTGCTGTGAAAAAGGACGCGCCGGCCAGTGCGGTTGAAGCCGCGAAGCTGAAGGCGTCCTTGTTGCGTGGCTTGATTGCCTCCGGGAACAAGACCATCGAGCAGGTTGCGAAAGAATCCTCGGAGGACATCGGTTCCAAAGCAGAAGGCGGTGCTACAGGCTTTTTCCCGCGTGGGGTGATGGCGCCCGAGTTCGAAAAGGCCGCTTTCGAGATGAAGGCTGGCGAATTGAGTGAGCCCGTCAAAACCGACTTTGGATTTCACATTATCAAGTTGCAGGACATTCGCGCCGGTGGCACCAAGTCTTTCGCTGAGGCGCGGGCAGACGTGGAAGCGGCGTATCGCACCGAGCAGGCCGAAACCCTGCTGTCGGAACGTGCCGAGCAATTCAGTGATGCGTTAAACGAACACCCCGACTCTCTAACGGCGGCTGGGGAGCGGCTTAAACTGAAGCCGGAAACGCTCACCGCAGCCACGCGCGAGGCCATAAGCCAGCGCTTCTCAGACGCAGTCGCCGCAGCGGCCTGGGAGCCCGAAGTGCTCAATGAAGGTCTTGCCACGCCGGCCATCGATATCGGCAGCAATCGCATGGTGGCGTTGCGCGTGACCGCCCGTGAACCCGCGAAAGTCCCGCCACTGGCCGAACTCAAGGACACCGTCACCGAACAGCTCAAGCAGGAAAAGGTGCGTGCAGCGGCGATCGCGAAAGGCGAAGCTTTACTCGCTCGCCTGAAAAAGGGCGAGGCCGCGGCGGAGGTAATGGCGCAGGAAAAGCTTGATTGGGTCAAAGTGATTAGCGCAAACCGGGAGTCCACCGAGGTGAGCCGCGCTGTCGCTCGCGCCGCGTTTGGCCTGGCCTTGAAGGACGCGGACGCGTCTGCCTTCGTTGGGGTTCCGCTGGGCACCGGCGCGTATGCGGTGGTGGAGGTCTCCCATCTCAGACTTCCCAAGCCGGAAGAGATTGAGGGACGAAAGGTCGAGGCGATTCAGCGGGACACCGAAAGTTTCCGCCTCATTTCGTCCTGGCGCGATTTCATGGCGGAGCTCCGTGAGGCGGCCTCCATCAAGACCTACCCCAAGGTGCTTTAAACGCCTCGCGCCAGACGCGGCGCCTTAGCCGTAGACGCCGCCCGCGCCCATGATGTTGTAGCCGCAGTCCACGTAGGTGACTTCGCCGGTGACGGCGGAGGCCAGATCGGAGCAGAGGAAGGCCGCAACATTGCCCACTTCCTCAATCGTCACGTTCCGCCGCAGCGGTGCGTTCTTCTCGACGAAGTCCAGAAATTTCCGAAGGTCTTTTACGCCCGAGGCGGCAAGCGTCTTGATGGGGCCGGCCGAGATCGCGTTCACGCGAATTCCTTCAGGACCAATGCTCTCTGCCATGTAGCGGACGTTAGCCTCGAGGCTCGCTTTCGCTAATCCCATCACGTTGTAGCTGGGCATGGTTCGTACAGCGCCCAGATAGCTCAAGGTCAGCATGGCGCCTTTGCGTCCCTGCATCATGCGCCGGGCGGCATTGCCGAGCGCAGCAAAGCTGTAGGAGCTGATGTCGTGCGCCACCCGAAAGCCTTCACGGGTCACCGAATCCAGATACCCGCCGGCCAGTTCCTCACGCGGCGCATACGCCACCGAGTGCACCAGGATATCGAGATGACCCCAGTGGTCATCAAGCTTGTTGAACAGCGCCGCGATTTCTTCGTCGCTGGCCACTTCGCAGGGCAGGACGATTTCAGAACCACATTCCGCCGCAAAATCTTCCACCCGCGATTTGAGGCGCTCGTTCTGGTAGGTGAAGGCCAATTCCGCGCCTTCGCGACGCATGGCCTGCGCGATGCCCCATGCAATAGAGCGATTGCTCGCAACGCCAACGATTAGCGCTTTTTTCCCGTCTAACATGCCCATGGTTTGTTCCTCCAGAAACGGCATTACTGCCCACAATTGCGGCCAGAGTGTACAGTGTCGATCATCGCTTTATAACCCTGAGCGCTTGCCGATGCCGTCCTCCAGTGCGCGCGCTTTCGCTGGCTATTCGCGCCTCTCTCGGGCGTTCGGTCTGCTCATGATGCTGGCCCTGTGTGCCTGCGGCACACGCCCGCTCAACGATCCCTACCGGGACGAAGACGCCTCTCGCTCGATTCTCTATTCCACCTTTGAGGCGCGCCCCAAGCATCTCGATCCCGCCACGTCCTATAACGAAAACGAAGCCGTGATCACGGCCCAGGTCTATGAGACGGTGGTGCAGTACCACTTCCTGAAGCGGCCGTACGAACTGCAGACGCTTACAGCGACTCAACTGCCCGATCCCCGCTACTACGACGCCGGCGGTCAGGAGCTGCCGGCCACCGCACCCGAGGAAAAAGTGGCGCGCGTGGTCTACCGAATCAGCATCAAGCCCGGGATTCGCTATCAGCCACATCCGGCCTTCGCGCGCGATGCAGATGGGCAATGGCGTTATCACGGGGCGCAGTCAGCGCTGCCCCCGAAATTTAAGACCCTGCAGGACTTCCCGCTCACGGGGACTCGCGAACTGGTGGCGGAAGATTACGTTTACCAGATCAAGCGCCTCGCGCATCCGGGCCTGAATTCGCCCATTGCCGGCTTCATGAGCCACTATCTGCCGGGCTTGGACGCGCTTCAGAAAACACTCGCCGCGCTAATGCCCAAGACCAAAGGCTGGCTGGACTTGCGCGATTTCCCGTTAGACGGGGTGCGTGTGATTGACCGCTACACGTTTGAAATCGAACTGCGCGAAAAATATCCGCAGTTTATTTATTGGCTCGCGATGCCTTTCTTCGCGCCGGTGCCGTGGGAGGCCGAACGCTTCTACGCGCAGCCCGGCATGGCCGAACACAATCTCTCGCTCGACTGGTACCCGGTGGGTACGGGCCCCTACATGCTGGTGGAGAACAATCCCAATCGCCGCATGGTGCTGGCGCGCAATCCCAATTTTGATCACGAGACCTACCCCGCCGAAGGCATGCCCGAGGACGCGGCCGCCGGTTTGTTGAAGGACGCTGGCAAGCCGCTGCCGTTCATCGACGCCATTCACTTCATGTTGGAAAAGGAAAATATTCCGGAGTGGAGCAAGTTTCTCCAGGGCTATTTCGATGCGTCCCCGGTCGCAGCCGATGGCTTCGATCAGGCGATCCGATTTGGCTCTGACGGCAGCGCCGAACTCACGCCAGAAATGCAGTCGCATCAGCTGCGTCTCGCCGTCGCGACGCAGGCGGCGACGAGTTATGTCGGCTTCAATATGCAGGATCGGATCGTCGGCGGGCTGGAGCCGCGCGCGCGCAAACTGCGGCAAGCCTTATCGATCGCGGTGGATGTGGAGGAGATGATCTCGATCTTCAGCAACGGCCGGGGCGTCGCGGCGCAGGGTCCTTTGCCGCCCGGTATTTTTGGCCATCGCGAAGGGGAGCAGGGCGTCAACCCGGTGGTCTACGACTGGCGGAACGGGCGCGCGGTGCGTAAACCGCTCTCCGCGGCCAAGGCCTTGCTAGAGGAAGCGGGTTATCCGGAAGGCCGCGATCCCGCCACCGGTGAAGCCTTAACGCTGTATTTCGATGCGTTCGCGGCCGGGCCAGATGCGAAGCCGCTGTACAACTGGTACCGCAAGCAGTTCGCCAAACTCGGCGTGCGTCTGGTAATTCGCATGACGGACTACAACCGCTTTCAGGACAAGATGGACCACGGCAATG
>CANFVX010000244.1 GCA_947450495.1 Gammaproteobacteria bacterium | reverse complement strand
GGTGAGCAGGAGGCTCGAGTTTTTTCGGTGCGAATTTAAGTGATCACCCGTCCATGCTTCGACAGGCGGAGCCACGAACGGGGTTTGGGTGCTTTGCCATCGGCTCGACGGCGAGAAGGCCCAAACAGCATTTGGGCCTTGTAGCCCGGTTTACCGTTCGCCCTGAGCTTGTCGAAGGGCGAGGCCGGGGGGAGGGGGCTCAACCGACGCCGCGCCCGCACCAGCGCTTATGCCGCAGCCACCTTCACCGGCGGCGTGCTCTCGCTCAATTCGCGGGTGACGAAGTCATCCGGCAAATCAAAGGCGCCGCCAAAACCGGCGTCCATCTGTGAGTACTCGGGGCGGCCGTTGCCGAGTGGCGGTTGCGCCACCGGCGGGCCTTTGTGCACGAAGGGCGGCGGGTTCTTGTAGCGCGCGAGTTCTTCGGGTGTGATGCCATTCAGCGCCACCACGTCAGGATCGATCCAGGCTTCGGCGTTAATGGCTTCGGCTGAGGTCGACACCTCCAGCACCAGATTCTCCGGCCCGCCGAAATAAATCGACTTGCAGAAGCCATGGTCCAGCGGCCCCATCACCCGCACGCCTTTGGCGCGGATGCGGTCGCGCATCGCATAAAGCGCTTCGTCGTTGTCCACATTGAAGGCGATGTGCTGGACCGCGCCGGGCGCGCAAGGCTTCACCGGATTGCCGGCGTGGGAGACACCGAACTCGGTGGGAATATCTTTCACCGTGGGCGCAAAGACAAAGGCCACCGAGCAGCTGGGATTCAATTCCATAAAGGCGTGAAAGTAGCCGTCGACATTGTGCATCCAGTACAGCGCTTTCAGCTTCATGCCGAGCACATCGGAGAAATAATCGATTTGCGATTTGACGTCGGCCGTCATGATCGCCAGATGGTGAATGCCGTTCACAGTAGACATAGCGCGATCCTTGATGAGGGAGGTGCGCCGAGTGTGCGAGCTGTCGCGGTGCGGCGGCAATGCGCGAGACCGGGGTGTTGCGCGATTTAGTCGTCGCGCGGGCGCGACTTCACGCCACGTTGCGCGCCTTCTCCCAACGTTCCAGATTCCGCACGCCGTCTTTCACAAACGGACTCGCCCGCAGGATGGCGAAGAACACATCCCGCAGCCAGGTGCCGGGGAAGCGCAGCGGGCGCTTGAGGTGCATCAGCAGGATGATCCGGTCTTCGTCGGTGTCGTTCCAGACTTCATGCGGATACATGTCGTCGAACACCACCACCCGGCCCTGCTCCCAGACCACATCGTGCTCGCCCACCGCCATATGGCAGCGCTCCCGTTTGAGCGGGATGATGAGGCCGAGGTGCGCGGTGAGAATGGCCTTGGTGGGGCCGGTATGGCGCGGCACATGCGCGCCGGCCAGCATCACGGAATAGAACGCGGTGAGGAGATTGGGGATCTGCTCCAACATCTGCGCCGTGGCCGGGCAGCGCGCGCAGTTGTTCTTCACGCGCACGCCATAGCCCCACAGGAAGAACGAGCGCCATTTCTCGTCCAGCGCGATTTTGTCGTGGTCTGGCGAGACTTCGCGGATCGACGGCACGGACATCCGGTCGCGCAGAATCTCCGCCGCCTCGTCGCGGATAGCTTCCCAGTGGGCTTCGAGTTTAGGGATCCAGGGGAAGGTTTCGCGCGGGAACACCTGATGATCCGGTGTGGCGGCGTAGCGCATCAGCAGGCGGTCAAAGGCCGGCAAATAGCGCAGGCCAAGGTCAATGATGAACTCGCGATCGATCTTGAAGCGCGACCACCCACTACGGGCTGGTGTGGTCGCGCTGGAATCGGCATTGGAACGGGTCTGCGGCATTAGCGGAGCCTTCTCTCTTACAGGTCTGCCCGCCGTGCTGGCTCCGCGCGGCGGGAATGGATCTCGAATGAATAGCGAACAGCGCGCAATGCTAACCAAGGATGCGGCGCTTGGTCACCTCTTACGGTGACCGGCCGGCTTCGGGTTTACAGATACTGTTTGAAAAAATCGACGCTCAGGCCCAGCGCGCGGTGGGCGTCGTCCTCGCGATAAGGCTTGCCGCCCTTGCGCGCGAAGGCGTGGTCGGCCTCCGGGTATTTGTGGATCGTTACCAGCGGATTGCTGCCCAGCCGGCGCTCCAGCATGGCGTTGATTTCCGGTTGCACCCACCGGTCTTTCATCGCCATATGGAGCATGAGCGGGCGATGCAGGTTCTTGGCCTCGCGGATGCTGTGTTCGATGTAGGTGCCGTAGTAGGCCACTGCGCAATCGATGTCGGTGCGACAGCACATGAGATAGCAGAGCTTGCCGCCCAGACAGTAGCCCACTGCGCCCACCTTGCCGTTGCACTCGGGCAGGGTTTTGAGGAAATCGCGGGTGTCGATCATGTCCTGCACGCCGAGGTCGTAGTCGAACTCGTAGTACAGATCAAACGCCTTCTGGCCGTCGCCGGGATTGTGGTCCGAGAGCTCCACGCCAGGTTCCTGCCGCCAGAACAAATCCGGCACCAGACACACGTAACCCGCCTCGGCGAACTCCTGCGCGTGATGCCGCATGGTGGCGTTCACGCCCCAGATTTCCATGATGGCAATGATGGCGCCGGCGGGCTTGCCTTCAGGCAGCGCCAGATATGCGCCCATGTTGCCGTCGCGAAGCGGTACCGTGATGTTGCTGCACTGAATAGCCATGAGAAACGCCTTACTGCCGCGCGGCGGTGCCGCCGTCGATGACGAGAATGGTGCCGTTGCAGTAGCTGGCTTCATCCGACGCCAGATACAAACACCCGTGCGCCATTTCCAGCGGCGTGCCCGCGCGCGCCATTGGCGTCAGCTGCGGGCCAACCACGGGGTCGTCAAATACGTTAATCACCGGTGCAATCATCGGCGTGTCGGTGTACCCGGGACACACGCAGTTGGCGCGCACGCCCTGCTGGGCGTAGGTGGTAGCCAGCGCGCGGGTGAGATTGATCATGCCGCCCTTCGACGCGCAGTAGGTGTGGGCGGTGGGCATGCCGAACATGCCGGAGATACTCGCCACGTTCACGATTGAGCCTTTGCCCTGCTTCAGCATCTGGTTCAGACAGGCGCGATCGATGAAGGCGCAGGCGTCGAGATTGAAGCCCATCACTTCGCGCCACTTCTCCGGCGTGGTGGTGGCCAGCGGATCCATCGCGCCCGGGCTTTTCTCCTGCCAGCTCCAACCCACGCTGGCGGAATGCACCAGGATATCCACCCGCCCGTAGGCGGCGACAGTCGCGGCCACAATTTCATCCGCCGATTCCGGCTTCGCCAGATCGCGGGCGATGACCATGCCTTCGGCGCCCGGCGTTTCGGCTTTCACTTCGGCCAGCGCGGCGTCGAGATTTGACTGCGTGCGGGACACGCCCACCACCGTCGCGCCTTCGCGCGCAAACAGCGAAAAACAGGCCCGGCCGATGCCCGTACCCGCCCCCGTAATGATGGCAACCTTGCCTGCAACGCGTCCCGTCATGTGAGCTCCCCTTACAGTCGTTCGATGAGTGTGGCGTTGGCCATGCCGCCGGATTCGCACATGGTCTGTAAGCCATAGCGCCCGCCGGTCTGTTCCAGCGCACGAATGAGATTGGCCATGAGGCGGCCACCGGAGGCGCCCACCGGATGGCCCAGCGCAATGGCGCCGCCGAGGATATTGGTCTTGTCGAGATCCGCGCCCAGCTCGCGCTGCCAGCCGAGCACCACCGAGGCGAAGGCTTCGTTCACTTCGAAGGCGTCGATTTGGTCGATCCGCAAGCCGGCACGCTGGAGCAGTTTGCGGGTGGCGGGAATGACGCCCGTCAGCATCATCACCGGATCGTCGCCGGCCACCGCAAAGTGCGTGATGGCTGCGCGCGGCTTAAGCCCCAGCAGCAGCGCCGTTTGTTCTTCGCAAATCAGCACCGCCGCCGCGCCATCGCTGACCTGGCTTGAGTTACCGGCAGAGACACTCCACTGAATCTGCGGAAAGCGCTCGCTCATCGCGGGATCTTCAAAAGCGGCCTTGAGACTGCCGAGCTTTTCCAGCGTGGAATCGCCGCGTATGCCTTCATCCGCGCTCACCCGCGTGCCGCCGGCTTCGAGCTCGATACTCACGATGTCGCTTGCGGTGCCGGCGATGTCGGCGGCGGCGCGCAGATGCGAGCGCAGCGCATATTCGTCCTGCGCTTCGCGGCTGACCTGCCAGCGCGCATTGATGAGTTCGGCGGAAATACCCTGATGCACCAGCCCTTGCGGATAGCGGGCGTGGAAGCGTGGACCCTTGTCGTCCTTGCCCATGCGGTTAATGCGCATCGGCACCTTGCCCATCATTTCAACGCCGCCGGCGATGACCATGTCGTAGGCGCCGGCGATGACGCCCTGCGCGGCGAAATCAATCGCCTGCTGGGCAGAACCGCATTTGCGATCGAGCGTGACGGCCGGCACGGTTTCCGGGAAACCCGCCGCCAGCACCGCCTGCCGCCCGATATTGCCGGCCTGTTCGGCGACCTGGATCACGCATCCGGTGATGACGTCTTCCACCAATGCGGGATCGATGCCGGTGCGCGCGACCAGCGCGGCCAGCACCTGCGCATAGAGGTCCACCGGATGCACCGGGGCCAGCGCGCCGTTTTCGCGACCGCGCGCAAACGGCGAGCGGCAAACATCCACGATCACCGCGCGACGCAGGCTCATGAGAAACGTCGCAGCGAAAGCTTGAAGTCCGGCGAGGACACCTGCACCACCGCCGAGTTGGCGAGCTTCATCAGGCGCTGCACCTGATCCAGCTCCGGCGACGACAGCATGGGGAAGGAGGTTTTAACCGGCCCGGCGGCGAGCGCCTTGTCGACTTCGCTGGACGGCACCAGCGCGCGCAGGATGAGTTCGTCGTCGCTGGTGGTGCCAAAGCGCTTGTGCAGTTCGGCGAGCGTGGGCTGCTCCGGTGGATTGGCGCAGATTTCCTTCGCACGCGGCGCGGACATGATTTTATCCAGCACGTTGGGCTCGATCGGCGCCACGGTGGCACCGTAGTGCTGGGCGGCGTACTGGATGACTTCGTCCGGAATCACCGAATAGCGCTTGCCGGTCACGATGTTCAGCACGGCGAGCGTGCCCACCAGCTGGCTAAACGGCGTGGCCATGCCGGGATAGCCCAGCTCGCGGCGCACGATGGCGGTTTCCTGCATTACCTCGTCCAGCCGCTCGGACATGCCGTGCTGTACCAGCTGGGCTTTCATGGTGCCGACCATGCCGCCCGGGATCTGGTGCTGAATGGAGAGCACGTCGTATTCGGCGTACTGGTTCACGAGGAAGCCCGCCGCCTTGCCGGCTTTCTCGAAGTGCGCCGACACCGGCGCAAACAGCGACGTATCGAGATTGTGCGTGTGGCCCATCAGCTCCACGTTGCGCGCCATCACTTCGACCGACGGCACCGACGGGCCGTTGGCCATCGGCCGCACGGCGGTGTGGATGATGGACACGCCGAGTTCGATGGCGTCCAGATAGGCTTTCGCCGACTGGCCCAGCAGGTTGTTGGAATGGAATTCAATCGGCTTGCCGCGCGCTTTGGCCTTGATCGCCGGCAGCAGGGTTTTGAGCCGGTCTTTCTCCAGCACGCCGGCGGTGTCGTAAAGCAGCAGGG
>CANFVX010000243.1 GCA_947450495.1 Gammaproteobacteria bacterium | reverse complement strand
GTCCGCGCTGGCGCGGCGAAGATCTCTCACACCGGCGCCTGATCTTGAGCACCGAGCAAGGCTTCGGCGACACCCTGCTGGCGGCGCGCTTCATTCCGCTGATCGCCGAGCGTTTCCCCGCTTGCGAGATGATGCTGGTGTGCAAGCCCGAGCTCCATCGCGTGCTCGGCGGGTTGCCGGCAAGCCTGCACACGGCTTTACCGGGCGAGGTGCAAGCAGACTTCCACTGTCCGCTGATGTCGCTGATGGGCATTTTGAATATCGACGACCGCAACGTGCCGCCGCCCGCAGCGCTGACGATACCGGCGAATGCGGCCAGCAAATTCGAGTGGCTGAAGTCGCATGCACCAGGGCGCAAGAAGGTCGGCGTGGTGTGGAGCGGCAGTCTGACGTTCAAGGACAACGCGAAGCGCGCGGTGGGACTTGAATCATTCATCGCGCTGGCCGAGAACGCCAACGTGCAGTGCTACAGCTTTCAGAAAGGTCCGCGCGAGGAAGATTTACGCAGCTTGGCCGCCACCCCACTGATTCACGACCTCGCCGGCTATCTCAGCGACTTTGCCGACACCGCCGCCGCGGTGATGCACATGGATGCGATTGTGATGACCGACAGCTCGCTCGCGCATCTCGCGGGCAGCCTCGGCAAGCCGGTGGTCAATCTCCTGCAGTACAAGCCCTAGTGGCTCTATGGCACCGACCAGCGGATGAACGCCAGGTATCCCAGCATGCGTGCCATCCGCCAAAGCCAGCCGGGAGATTGGCAGCCGGTGTTTGCGCAAGCGCGGCAAGTCCTCGCCGCGCTCTAGGGCAGCGTCTATTTCTTCGCGAAGTTTTCGGCCGCGAACTGCGTTGGCCAGAAATCACAGGCCGCCAAACCTTCCAGCGCAAGACCATAAGGCAGTTGTTCCAGCATCGCGCGTTTCACCTGCATCAGCATGGCTTCGCGAGTCAGGCGCGTGGTCAAAGCCGGACGCCGCTGCACAATGCGCGCAAGTGCCCAGGCGCGATCGAGCAAGGTGGCCTGCGGCATGACTTCGTTCACCACGCCGAGATTAAGCGCTTCCTGCGCGGACAACTGCTGGCCGGTCATCAGGAAGTAGCGCGCACGATTGAGCCCGAGCAGCATCGGCCACACAACATGCACGCCGTCGCCGGGCACGAGCCCGCTGGGGTAATGCGGCGCGTCCTGAAACACCGTGTGATCGGCGGCCAGCACGATGTCGCACAGCAGCGCCAACTCCGCGTGCACGGTGGCCGGGCCATTCACCGCGGCAATCATCGGCGCCTGAATTTCGAGCAGATTGGTGAGCAGGCGCTTGGCATCGGGCAACACATGTTCGGCCCAGATCTTGGCGGTCACGCCACCGCCGCCCAAGTCTTCCTTGTGAATAAAGGTCTCGCCCGAGCCGGTGAAAATAATGACCTTGTTTTCCGGATCGGCCGCGATGTCCGCAAAGCAGTAGCCGAGTTCCTGATGCGGCGCGAAGCCCCACACGAGATCGGCGTTATCACTGTGCAGCGTGAGCTGCAGAATGCCGTCTTCGCGGTGAAATTTGATGTGCTGATATTTTTTCGAGTATTCCTCGAGCGTCGGCAAAATCATGTGGTTCTCCCCTGACTGTTGTTATGTTGGAAACGAGATCTCAAGACTTAGCTTGCCGCGAGCAGCCCGCCGTCTACCGGCAACACCGCGCCGGTGATGTAAGCCCCCGCCCGGGACGACAGAAACTGTGCCACGCCGCCGATGTCGTCGCCCTCGCCCATTCTGCCGAGCGGCACCGCGCCAATAATTTTCTCGCCCATGGTGGCCACCATCGGCGCCATCATGTCGGTGGCAAACGGGCCCGGCGCAATCGCATTCACCGTAATGCTCCGCGCGGCCAGGGAAGTCGCCAGCATGCGCGTGAGGTGATGCAACGCCGCCTTGGACGGCCCATAAGAGAAGTTTTCAAAGGCCGGCATGTGCATGCCGTCCACCGAGCCAATGTTGATGATGCGCGCCGGATCGGCCGGGCTCGCCGCCTGCTCCAGCAAGGGCAAGAGTTTCTGCGTCAGAAAAAACACCGACTTCACGTTGAGATCCATCACCTTGTCCCAGCCCTGTTCGGGGAAGGCTTCGATGGACGAACCCCAGGTCGCGCCGGCGTTGTTCACCAGAATATCCAGACGCTGCTCGTGGGTAGTGAACTCGGCGGCGAGACGTTCCACTTCGCTCATTTTCGACAGATCTGCTGGCAGGGAATGACATTCGCCAAAGGCACTCAATTCTGCCGCCGCCTGATCGCACACGCTCGCCTTGCGCGAAGACACATACACCTTGGCGCCGGCCTCGACAAAGGCGCGAGCGATCATCAAGCCAATGCCGCGTGAACCGCCGGTGACCAGCGCTACCTTGCCGCGAATGGAAAAGAGTTCACTCATGCTCAACGGTCCTTGTAAGTGGGGGCGCGTTTTTCGACGAAGGCGTGAAACGCTTCTTTCACGTCTTCGGTGTGGCCGCAGAGTATCTGCTGGCGATCTTCCAGCGCCATCGCCGCATCAAGACTCGGCGCATTCAAGTTCTGGTTGATGCCATCCTTGGTCAATCGCAGGCCGAGCGGTGAGGCGCGAAGCATGTCTTCCGCCATCGCGCGCCCCGCGGCGTCCAGCTCTTCTTCCGACACCACCGCAGACACCAGCCCCGTGCGCTCGGCGCGGGAGGCATCAATAAAGCGCCCCGTGAGCATCATCTCGGAGGCCACCGAGCAGCCCACCAGTCGCGGCAGAAAATAACTCGTGCCCACATCGCAAGACGTCACCCCCAGCCGGATAAACGCCGCATTGAAACGCGCGGTGGGTGTGGCGATACGCACGTCGCTCGCCAGCGCCAGCGCCATGCCGCCGCCGCTCGCCGCGCCGTTAATCAGCGAGATAATCGGCTGCGGCACTTTGCGCATCAGTTTGATGATGTCCGCCACCCGCTGTTGCACGCGCAGCCCCAGCACCGGATTGGCAATATCTGTCGAGAGATCCACTTCCTTGATGTCCAGGCCCGCGCAATAGGCCCGCCCCGCCCCGCGCAAAATCACCACGCGAGTGTCCCACTGGCGATACAAGGTTTCGAAGTAATGCTGGAGCTCAAGCTGCATGCGTATCGACAGCGCGTTGAGCGCTTCGGGTCGATTCAGCGTGAGCCAGTCAATGGCACCGTCACGACGGATAAGCAGCGTTTCATAGGGTTCGGGTTGCGGGTGATAGAGGTCTTTCATGAGCGCTGCCTTTTAACGGTTGCCACGCGGGCGGGTGACCGCGACGATACCCAATCAGTCCCACGCTGGAAACCGGAAGGAAGCTCTCTCATGTGTCGTGCGCTGCTATATCTCGGTCGTCCGGTGTTGCTCGATCATCTGCTGTATCAACCCGACAGCGCGCTGGTAAGACAGTCGTTCAATCCCCGCATGCTCCATCTACTCAATCTGGCAGGCTTCGGCATGTTGGCCTGGGACCGGCAGTCGCATGCGTCCCACACGCCCTGGGAATATCGCTCGACCGCCCTGCCGGTGTTTGATCGCAATCTCAAATCCATGGCCAGCAAAGTGCGCGCCTCTTCGCTGCTGGCGCATGTGCGCGGCGTGGCCTACAGCACGGAGGTCAACATCTCCCTGCAGAACACCCATCCGTTTCACTTCGCTGGCAGCTCGCTGGCGCTGGCCCACAACGGCGATCTGTATCGCTTCGCCGAGATCCGCGACCTGCTCGCCCGCCACATCGCGCCGCAATGGCGACGACAAATTTGCGGCACCACCGACAGCGAATGGATCGCGGCGCTGGTGGTATCGCGGCTCGCCGATCCGGTGAGCTTTTCGGTAGAGGATTTACGCACCGCGATCGTGGAGGCCTTGGCGATCATCAGCGACGCGCGCCACGAAGCCGGCATCCACGTCTCATCTTCAGTCAATCTCTTCATGAGCAACGGCGAAGTGGCGGCCGCGGTGCGCTATTGCTTCGATTTTGGTCGCTATCGAACGGATGACCCCGCGCGCGTGAACGAAGCCAATCTGCGCTATCTCTCGCTGTGGTACACGCTGGGCCACGATTTCGGCCAGCACGAAAATGAATGGAAAATGGTCGGCGGGGAAGATTCTGCGGATTCGATCCTGATCGCCTCGGAGCCGCTTACTTCCGACCTCTCGTCGTGGATTGAAGTGCCGGAATACGGCTTGCTGGCGGCCACTATGAGCGGGCTGCGGCCGGAGATTTCGACCACCGATATCCGGCTTTAAGGCTTAGCCCACACCGCGCGCCAGAATGAGCTGCGCGCGATGCAGCCCAATCTGCTGGGCGAGACGATTGACCAATCGCGGCATGCTGTCGGCCACCTGCTCGCCAACGACCGCGAGCAGGCTGAACGCAAACTCGTCGCTCGCCTGCCAGGCCTCATCGAACCCGCCCTGCGGGAAGTGCAACACCAAAGACTGTTCGCGCGCCCGCACCCGCAGCCCCAACGCCCGGCCATCGAGCGCCGACGGTAAGCCGCACAGACTGCCCGGCCCGAACACCTGCAAGGCCTGCGACTCCCGCTCGCGAATGGCGATGGCTTCCGCCGCACCGCGCACCACCAGCGCAATGCCATCGGCCGGGGCCTCGGCGTGAAACAGCACTTCTCCGGGCGCAAGCACGCGAGGCGTGGTACGGGCCACAAACTCCCGCAGACCGGCCTCCCCCAGACCGGGCGCACAGCGCAACAGGGAAAGGAATTGGGGATAGTCGAAGAGCGCTTCAGTCTGTGCGCGCGGCGATGGCGTCCACGGTGTTGCCGCCGGCAGATGCTCGGCCATTTGCTCGGTCAAGAGGCGCATCGTCTGGCACAGTCGAGCCAGCACGGCGTGCAGCATCGTGCGCGCCGCCGGCTGGCGCATCCGGCACGCCGCGGTGAACACGCCGCGCTCAAACTTGATGGCGTGCACCGGGGTTAACGCCCGCACGCTCGCAATGCGGTGAGTGGCCGCCAGCAGGCCAATCTCGCCCACCAAACTGCCAGCCCCGACTTCCGCCAAGGCCAACTCGCCGCCCCCGGGCAAGGTGCGAACCACTCCCACCTCACCGTGCGTAATCGCGTAAGCGAAGTCTGCCGGCTCACCTTGCCGCAGCAGCCAGTCGCCCGGGGCGAAATCGCACTCATGACTGAGTGTCGATAGCACACGCAAGGCGTCTTCATCCAACTCGGCGCACACCGGCAAGGCGCGGAGTAAGTCGATGGCGGTCATGTCAGCCTCCGATCCCGGCGTTGCGGAGAACGATTGGTGAAGTGATCAGGCTTTTTTCACGAACTCTGATTTCAGCTGCATCGCGCCGAAGCCCTCGATGCGGCAATCGATATTGTGATCGCCCTCTACCAGCCGGATACCTTTCACGCGGGTACCGACTTTGAGCGCCGCCGACGAGCCTTTGACCTTGAGGTCTTTAATCACCGTCACGGTATCGCCATCCGCCAACAAATTACCGTTGGCATCGCGCACTTTGATCGGGGCGTCCTCGCTAGCCAGCGTCTGATCTGACCATTCATGGGCACATTCAGGACACACATACTGGCCATTGTCCTGATAGGTATAACCGGATTGGCATTGCGGGCAAGGCGGGAGC
>CANFVX010000242.1 GCA_947450495.1 Gammaproteobacteria bacterium | reverse complement strand
TTGCGCTTGAAAGGATGGTTGCGCGCCCCCGGAATATGCCCGGCACGGGGGTCGATGGGTTCGACTTCACCGCGATAACGCGCGGCGTCGCGCGCGTCCACCAAACTCGCCGACAAGGCCGGGACTTCGGCCAGCAGCACGCGCTTCGCAATCTCCGCCTCGCCTTCAAAGTGCGTAGCCGCCACGCTGTTGGTGCCGGCTTCCACCGCACCGGCCGCGCGCTGCCAGGCCTGCCAGCCGCCGTCCAGCACCGCCACGGCGGTATGGCCCATGTAACGCATCAGCCACCACAAGCGCGCGGCGGCCAGCGCCCCGCCCATCTCGTCATACGCCACCACCTGCTGGCCGGGCGCGATCCCCAAGCGGCTGAACACGGCCCGCAGTTGGGCTGCGTCAGGCAGCGGATGACGCCCGTGATCGGTCAGCGGAGGGCCGCTCAAATCATGGTCGAGATGGGCATACACGGCGCCGGGAATGTGGGCCTCGGCGAAAGCCAGGGCCGCGCGGGCCGGCGCGGCCAGATCGAAGCGGCAATCCACGATGCGGGCAGTGGGCAATGCGCGCAGCTGGTCCACGGTGATGAGCGTCGTAAAGGGTGATGCGGTCATGGGCAGACTCCGGGCAAGGCGGATAAGGCGGAGGGGGCGCAAGTCATAAGCCTAGCGCCATTTGTTATTAGGGTATCGCGCGCCGGGTCGGTTAGCGTTGGCGGTCTTCTCAGGATGGCGCCGATGCATATCACTTTCGTCAAAAAGCAGAATCCGGACGGCAGCAGCTGCGGCAAGTGCGAGGAAGTGGAACGGCGCCTGGAACGCGACGGTCACATGGCCCGCATCGACGAAATCGCCATTGCCGATCTGGCCGACCCCGACAGCCGCGGCATGCAGCTCGCCAAAGCGTTTGATACCGCCTATGCGCCGTTTTTCATCGTGCGCGAAGGTGACGAGACCAAGCTCTACACCATCTATTTGAAGTTTGTGCGAGAAGTGCTGGAAGGCCGGCCCCCGCCGTCTGCTCAGTAGGACGGCAGTTCAATTCCGCGCAGGAGATCGTCCAGCGCTTCCTTGTCTGGCGTCACCGCGGCCGCTTCCACCAGTTCGCGCGTGAGATGCGGCGCGAACAGCTTGATGAACTCATACATATAGCCGCGCAACAGCGTGTTTCGGCTGAATCCAATCTTGGTCACGCTGCTGGCAAAAAGATGGCTGGCGTCCAGCGCCACCAAGCCAGTATCGGTGGCGGGCTCAAAGGCCAGCGTCGCCACAATCCCTACGCCCATCCCGAGCCGCACATAGGTTTTGATGACGTCGGCATCGGTCGCGGTGAAGACGACGCGCGGGGATAAGCCCCGCGAGCGAAACGCTTCATCCAGCTGCGAGCGCCCCGTGAAACCAAACACATAGGTCACCAGCGGATAGGCCGCCACGGCTTCCAGCGTCAGCGGCTGCACTTTGGTTAAGGGATGGTCCGCCGGCACGATGATCGAACGATTCCAGCGGTAGCACGGCAGCATGATGAGGTTGTCGAAAAGCTCCAGCGCTTCGGTGGCGATCGCGAAATCCACGTTGTGTTTGGAGGCGAGCTCCGCAATCTGCATCGGCGAGCCCTGATGCATGTGCAGCGAGACTTCGGGGTATTGAGCCGCAAATTGCTTGATCACCGGCGGCAATACGTAGCGCGCTTGAGTATGAGTGGTGGCAATCGACAGGCTGCCGCGCTTCTGATCGCTGAACTCTTTCGAGATCCGTTTGATGTTGTCGACTTCACCCAGAATCTTGCCGGCCAGCGTGATGATGGCCTCGCCCGCCGGGGTGATGGTGGTGAGCTGCTTGCCACTGCGGAGGAAAATCTGCACGCCGAGTTCGTCTTCCAGCATGCGAATTTGTTTGCTCACGCCGGGCTGCGAGGTGTAGAGCCATTCGGCGGTCGCGGACACGTTGAGGTCGTGACGCGCGACCTCCCAGATGTAACGCAGTTGCTGGAGTTTCATTAGCGGTCCTTCAGTTCGTCAGGTCCCTGCTTAATCGCGGGCTCAGGTCTGCCGCAGGCCTTCAAGCACCCGCTGATAAAGCTCGGCCACGGGGCGTTCGTAATCGGCCGGCGACAGCGCGGAAAGTTGGTCATCCAAGCGACGCAGCACCAGATCCTGCACGCGATAACAGGCGCGGCGCGCCTGCGTTTCGGCGGCGGTGCGGTTCGCCGCCACCCACGCCGCATGGGCGGTCAGCGCGGCTTCGAGTTCGTCCAGTCCCTTGCCGGTTTCCACCGACACGCCGAGCACCGGCACCGTCCAGCCCACCGCCCGCTGCGCGCCAAAGCGCACGGTAGAGGCCAATACTTCGCGCATTTTCGGCGCGCCGTGCAGATCGCTTTTCGACACCACGATGATGTCGGCCACTTCGAGAATGCCGGCTTTCAGGGCCTGAATGGCGTCGCCCGTTTCCGGCTGCATCAGCAGCACCACGGTATCGACCAGCGCCTTCACCGCGTGCTCGGCCTGCCCCACACCTACGGTTTCCAGCACCAGTTCGTCGAAGTGATGCGCTTCCATCGCGCAGAGAATGTCGGCCACGTTGTTACACATGCCGTCTTGCGAATCGCGGCTGGAGACCGAGCGCATGAACACGCGCGGATCGCCCGAGGCCTGATCCATGCGGATGCGGTCGCCCAGAATCGCGCCCTTGCTATAGGGACTGGCGGGATCGATCGCCAGCACCCCCACGCTCACACCCTGCGCGGCCCGCCGTTCCACAAGCTTGCCGACCAGCGTGCTTTTGCCCACGCCCGGCGGCCCGGTAAAACCGATGCGACGTGCCGGCGGCACCATCGGCACCGGCGCGGCGCGCAACACGCTTTGCGCGCTGGCTCTGGCGAGGCGGGAGATTTCGCGGGCGAGTTCGCGGCGCGCGGTGGCGTCGAGCACGCCGGCTTGCGACTCAGGCATCGTCGAGCAGGCGCCCTACTTCGGCGACCACGTCTTCAATCCGCTGACTGGCGTTAAACACGCCGGCGGCGCCAGAGGTCATGAGCGGCTCCACGTCTTCTTGCGGAATGGTGCCACCCACAAAAATCTTGATGTTGCCGCCCTGCGCTTCGCGCAGATGGCGCACCGTATCGCGCACCAGATCCACGTGACTGCCGGAGAGAATGCTCAGGCCCACGGCATCGACGTCTTCTTCCACCGCCACGCGGGCAATGTATTGCGGCGACTTGCGCAGTCCCGTGTAGATAACTTCTGCGCCTGCGTCGCGGAGCGCTAGCGCAATGATTTTGGCGCCAACGTCGTGGCCATCAAGGCCCGGTTTGGCGATCAGGATTCTTTTTCCGGCAAGACTCATGTGTGACCTCTGCTGCGGTGACTGTCTGTTTACAGACGGACCGGCTCTTCGAATTCGCCCCATTCGCGTTTCAGCGTGTCCACCATCTCGCCGACCGTGGCGTAGGCGTGACAGCAGTCGACCAATAGCGGCATCAGGTTAACGTCATCGGTGGCGGCCGCGGCGGCGAGCGCCGCCAGCGTGCGTTCCACGGCGGCGTTGTCGCGGGTGGCTTTCACATGGTGATAGCGCTCCACCACGGTCTTCACCGCTTCCGGGTTCATGCGGAACACCTCGCCCAGTTCGTTGCGCTCTTCTTCGTGACGGAAATGGTTCACGCCCACCACCACGCGGTCGCCCTTGTCGGTATCGAGCTTGCGCTCCAGCGCGCGACGCGCGATGCGCATCTGCAAATAGCCGTCTTCGATCGCCTGCACGGTGCCGCCGTACTCATCGATTTCGGCCATCACCTTTTCCATTTCCTCTTCCATGCGATCGGTCAGCCACTCCACGTAGTAGCTGCCGCCCAGCGGGTCGACGGTGCGCGAAATACCGCTTTCGTAGGCCACGATCTGCTGCGTGCGGAGCGCGATTTCGGCGCTGGTTTCGGTGGGGATCTGGAAGGCTTCGTCGAACGCGCAGGTGAAGATCGACTGCGCGCCGCCAAACACCGCGGCCATGTTTTCGATGCCCACGCGCACGATGTTGTTATACGGCTGCTCGGCGGTCAGCGAAGAACCGCCGCACACCACGCCGAAGCGGAACATCAGCGCCTTGTCGTCGGTCACGCCATAACGCGCTTTGAGCTGCTTCGCCCAGTAGCGCCGGGCCGCGCGGAATTTGCAGATTTCCTCGAAGAAATCCATGTGCACATAGAAGAAGAACGACAGGCGCTTGGCAAAGGCATTCGGATCGCCGCCACGGCGCACGAGTTCGTCCACATAGGCAAACGCGTTGGCCAGCGTGTAGGCCATTTCTTCCACCGCCGTACAGCCGGCGTCGCGCACGTGCGCGCCGGCGATGCTGATGGGATTGAAGCGCGGCGTCTGCTCGTTGGAATACATCACGCTGTCGGCAATCAGCCGCATGGACGGCCGCACCGGAAAAATCCAGGTACCGCGCGCCACGTATTCCTTGAGGATGTCGTTCTGGATGGTGCCGGTGAGTTTGGCGCGCGGAATGCCGCGCTTGTCGGCCACCGCGAGATACATCGCGTAAATAATCGCCGCCGTGCCGTTGATGGTGAACGAGGTCGAGAGCTTGGCCAGATCCAGCCCATCAAACAGGATTTCGGCATCGGCCAGCGTGGCAATCGGCACGCCCACCTTGCCCACTTCGGAACTCGCCATCGGATCGGTGGGGTCGTAACCGCACTGGGTGGGCAAATCGAGCGCGACCGACAGGCCGGTCTGGCCCTGGTTGATCAAAAACTTGTAGCGCTCGTTGGTTTCTTCGGCCGACCCAAAGCCGGAATACTGCCGGAAGGTCCACAGGCGGCCGCGATAGCCGTTGTCGAAAATCCCACGCGTGAACGGATATTCACCCGGGGCGCCGATGCCCTCGGGATGCACCATGTCGGCGGTGGCGACTTCGGGCGCCTCAATGCCGGAGGGCGTTTTGAGGCTCGGCTGGTTCGGTTCGGCGAGTTCGGTATGCGGCTTGTTCATTTGGCGGCTCCTGCAATGCGCGCGAGGACGGCTTCGGCGGCGTCCCAGTGGTCTTGATGCATCCAGGTGTCCACCAGCGCGGCGGTTTCCTGGGCGCGTTGGGCGGCGGGATTGCCGGTGCGGCTCGCGCTCACCATCGCCTTGAAGGCGCGCATGACCTGCGGCTTGCGCGCCTTGATGGGTTTGAGGAACTCCTGCGTCCACTCCTCAAAGCTCCGGCCCGCTTCGGCGATCGCGTCGGCAAGACCGAGGCGCTCGGCGGCGGCGGCATCAAGGAAATCTGCCCGCGACAGCAGGCGCAAAGCCTGCGATCCCCCCACCAGACGGATGAGGTCTGCCCCGCCGCCCCAGGCCGGCGAGATGCACAGCGTGCCCTGCACGAAGGCCATCTTGGCGTGGGCGGCGAACACCCGCATATCGCAGGCGACGGCGAGTTCTGCCCCGCCACCGATGGCGTCACCGTTGAGCAGGCCGATGACCGGCACGGGGAAGTTGCGGATGGCGTCCAGCGCGGCGCTGGAGTCGAGCGTCATTTTCTCGACCGCCGCGCGTTCGCGCAGGCCGTCGAATTCTTTCAGGTCGCCCCCGGCAGCAAAGCAGCGTTCACCGGCACCGGTGATGGTGGCGGCGATCAGCGTT
>CANFVX010000241.1 GCA_947450495.1 Gammaproteobacteria bacterium | reverse complement strand
TCAGGCCATTCTGGAAGTAAACGCCCGGCACGAGATAGATTTCCCCGCTAATCCGGTCAGACGGAATGTTGCTGACGGAGCCATCCACCGAACACCCAGCGAGGTCGTTTCCTAGAAATATTTGCCCACAACCCGCTTCAAGAACGACAGGCCGCCGTTAGCTGAGAAGACTTGGCGCGTTCGGTCCTCAGGTTCATTTCGGCTCTGTTCTACTTCCAAGGGCATCCTATTATCGTTTGATATCTCCGACGCCCCGTCCCGCTTCCCTTCACCAATATCCATCGGCTGCCTTGTCTTAAACACCCCCTTCATCGGATCCGAATGCATCGGCGTGTAATACAGGCAGTCGTCGAAAAAGTAATGCGTGACCTGCGACCAGCGGGTTCGGGTTTTATCCAGATGAGGCATGCCGCCGTGGAGGAGGTTGGCGGTCCAGATGAGCGCTTGGCCTTTACGCGCCAGAAACTGTTCTTGCGGAATCTCGCTGTGGGCTACGAGCTCGCGCCACAGGGGTTCGAAGATTTTCTGATCGTTATCTTCTGCAGTGGGCGTGAAGCCGATGTGCTCGTTGCCATAAAACGGCCAGCGGTGTGAGCCCGGAAAATACTGCAGGGGTCCTTGGTCTGGCCCTATGTTTTCAAAGGCCACCCACACGCCACACATAAAACGCTCGGGCACGGAGGAGAAATGCACGGCGTCGGTATGAAAATGCTGCTGTGTGCCCACCGGGAAGCTCAGGCTTTGGAAGGGCCATGCCTGTCGGCCATACAGGCGTGTGAGGAGATCGATGATGGCCTTATTGGTACAAATGGCTCGCACGTTGTCATCAAACTTCCAGGCGTCTTGAACGCGCATGTCGGCGGAATCTGCCTTCCATTGTGCCCACGCATAACGGTGGTGCAGGGCGTGCTTGATGGCGTCTGCGCGTAGCGCTAAATCCGGGTCTGGAAAATCGATTACCGCATAGCCTTTTTCGGACAGATCTTTCGCAATGGCGATTTCCGATTCCGAGAACGCTTCTGGGGTAAAGATCGATTTGAAAAACGGCGACTCCACAAAAGGCACGCCGGGCAGCGGATTGTTGAACAATTGTTCCTTCCTTCCGTTACGCCAGATTAATCGGGCGCTGTCGTCCTGATGATCATGCTTAAACTCAAGGCTGCGCTCTAGGCGTCCAGAAAAACGCTGCCGGCCAGCAAAGGCTCATCGTGCATGGGCCAATGTGGGTCCCGCGCCAGCAGGGGCGCCCATTTATTCTTCATATAGCCAAACTCAAATTCCCATAAGGCTTTTTTAGCCGGAGTGTCGTTTACGCCGCGGCTTAAAGACTCATGATGGTAAAGCAGTGCTCTAGGTTCCCAGATATTGCGCCAGCCTTGCTGACGCAGCTTGATGCATAAGTCGATGTCGTTGAGCGCTACGGCCAGTTCTTCTTCTAACCCACCCACGCGATCAAATTTTTCTTTAGCGATTGCCACGCAGGCGCCGGTAACCGCGGAGATCTCCTGCGTCACCAGCAGGCGATTGAGATAGCCTGGCGCATCTCCGGGCAGCGTCCGATGCACATGCCCCGCCACGCCACCCATGCCTAAGGCCACGCCCGCGTGCTGGATGGTGTTGTCTGGATAAAGGAGCTTGGCGCCTACCGCGCCAACGTCCGGCCGCAAGGCGTGGCTTACCAGATAGTCCAGCCAGTCTTCGGCAATCACTTCGATATCGTTATTTAGCAACACCAGCACCTGGCCTTGGCTAATCGCCGCGGCCGCATTATTAAGGCGTGAGTAATTAAATGGACCCGGAGCCGACAGCACGCGTACGTTGGCATGCTGCTGCGCTTGCTCAAAAAAGCGTTGGCTGGCGGGCTCCATAGAATCGTTGTCAACGATGATCATTTCCCAGTGCGGGTAGCGCGTTTTGGCCACCACACTATGGAAACAGGCTTGCATTAACCCTACGCGGTCGCGCGTTGGCACGATGATGCTCACCAGCGGCGGTACGGTCGGCAGGGGGTAGCGCACGTGGTGCAAGCCTTCGGCCTCGCCCGACGCAACGGTGCAGCCATTTATGGCCATCACGTTCTCCAGGGCGCGCCTCTCGGCGGCATAACGAGCCTGCATCGTTTGAGGCTCAGGCCTTACAGCATCTGCGTTGTGGTGAGCGAGTACGTACGACAAATGTCGAATCTGTTCGCTCGTTTGATTGGCCGTGATTCGGAACAGGAGTTCGTAGAGTTCGGCACCTTCGAAACTGTCGTCGAAGCCCGCGTGCGCGGTGACCGCGCTTTTACGCAGAGCGATGCAAGGGCCGAAGTAGTTGAAAGCTTGCAACAGCTCTGGATTCCAATCGGGCTTGAACAGCGGGGCCGAATGTAATTGTTCAATCGGATGAACCGTATCTTCGTCGCAATACGCCACCAGGGCTTGCGGGTTTTGGGTAAATTCCAGTGCAAAGTGCAATAGCGCGTCCGGTGCTAACGTCGCGCAAGGCGTCACCCACAGGATGATTTCTGCTGTGCTGCGCACGATCGCGGCATTGAGATGGGACGCCAGCGACACGGCCTCGGTGCCGTCTTGCCACAGGGTGATACGCGCATCCGGCGGTAGCTCCGCCAGCGGAAGTTCGTGCCGGATTTGGGTGGTTCGCGGCACAATTACCAGTGTCCAGGCCGCTTGTCCTTGGACCAGCAGAGAATTCACCAGCACACGCAGAGCTGCGAAGTCTGTGGCATCTACCACCACCACCACCAGAATGGGAACCGATAGCGCTTTAGGCAGAAGACCGCCTGCTTCACTAAAGCGCTGAACTTGCCTTTTCTTCTGGGCAAGAAGCACTGCGTGATAATCCAGCCCGCTAAGGCGCCGCAGACGCAAGTCGGTACCCGCGCGATAGGCGTCATGCAGGTCTTTCAGCGCATTAGGCCAGCGTAGCTTGCGGCTGGCAGGGTGTTTGGTGTGCCTAAAACGTCGAGCATCAAGCATTACCCGATGCGCCCTGCGTAGCGCGCTCTCAACGGCGCTGATGCGATGTACGGCGACAGGGCTTTGGTTGAACAAGCCGTGTGAGCAGGTGGGCACCCAATGCAATTCGGGCAGGCTGTGGGGCAGAAAAAACACTTCCCGGATGCTGCCGCGCAGATTGGAGGACACCGGCACCGTGAACGCCTTCCGACCATCTGGGGTAATCGCCTGTAGGCGCGCCTCGCGGCTGCCGTTGTGGCGCGTGAGCGCCGCTTCCAGATAGTACCAACCGGCTTGCCACCCACCGTCCACTTGCCATGAGAACGTTGGCTCTTTGCCTTCGCTAAGCCAGACGTTGCCGTCACCGGACATGGCTTTGACTTCCTTCAACGGCGTGCCGCTAATGCGCACCAGCCGGCGAGGCAGTACCTGTTCCATTAACCATTCGAGAGACGCGGCCAGCCAATGCGGTGACAGGAGTTGTTGCTTTACCTGCCGCAGAAATGCGCGATCCGGCGCTGATTTAATAAGCATGCTTACTGGAGAGATCTCGATTTGTTGTCGAGCCAACAGCGGAAAAAGCCCATTGAAGGGCTAGGATGCCGAACCATGCACGTCTTCAAAGTACAGCTTGAAAGCGTGCTGCCATGCGGGCAAATGCAGATCGAAATCCTTGAGTAGTTTGTGATGGTTAAGCACCGAGTTGGCCGGGCGGGTGGCGGGCGTGGGGTATTGGTCGGTGGTGATGGGGTCAAGTTTCGGCGCGGGGCGACCCAATGTTTTAGCCTGCCATTGGAGCACCGTGCTCGCGAACTCATGCCAGTTAGTGCTGCCGGCGCTGCAGAGATGATAAAGCCCGCCCTGATCCCACTGGCTTGCAGCGGGTAGGTGCGTAACGCGGATTTTCTGCAGTATCACCGCCGTTGCGTCCGCTATCAGCCGGGCCGGTGTGGGCGCCCCACGCTGGTCGGCGACGACGCGCAAATGGTCCCGCTCCTGAGCCAGTTTGAGCATGGTGAGCGCGAAGTTTTTGCCGCGCGGCGCGTACACCCAGCTGGTGCGGAGAATCAGAAAATTCTGCAGGTTTGCCGCCACCGCCTGCTCGCCCGCCAGCTTGCTCCGCCCATAGGCGCCGAGCGGATTCGTGGGATCGTCCTCCACGTAGGCGCCTTGCTTGCTGCCATCAAACACATAGTCGGTGGAGTAATGCACCAGCCCTGCACCCAGCCGCGCGGCTTCTTCAGCCAGCACGCCCGGCGCTTCGGCGTTAATCGCAAAGGCGAGAGATTCTTCAGTCTCGGCTTTGTCGACCGCGGTGTAGGCGGCGGCGTTCACGACTAACGCTGGTTGGAGCTCGCGCATCAGGCGGCGGATGGCCGCGGCGTCGCTTAAATCCAGCGTGGCGCGGTTGGTGGCATGCACTTCCCCCAACAGGGCGAGACTGCGCTGGAGTTCCCAACCGACCTGACCATCCGCGCCGGTGAGCAGAATCTTCACGCAAAGGTCTCGGCGGTTTTGAGCGTGGCACCGATGGCATCTTTCGCCGAGAGCACCGGCTCGCTGTCCAGATCCCAGTTGATGGCGAGATCCGTGTCGTTCCACAAAAGGGTGCGCTCGAAGGCCGGGGCGTAGTAGTCCGTGGTTTTGTAGAGAAACTCTGCACTGGCCGATCGCACCACAAAGCCGTGGGCAAAGCCGGCAGGAATAAACGCCATGCGGTGATTCTCGGCCGACAGCACAAACGACGCCCAACGCCCGAAGTGCGGTGAAGACCGTCGCAGGTCCACCGCCACATCCAGCACTTCACCGGCCACGACTCGCACCAACTTCCCCTGCGGCTGCTGGATTTGGTAATGCAGGCCGCGTAGCACGCCGCGCGTAGAACTGGAGTGGTTGTCCTGGACGAAGTCTGCGGTGATGCCATGCTCGACCAGTGCGCGTCGGTTATAGCTTTCAAAAAAATGGCCGCGGGCGTCGGCGAACACTTTGGGCTCTAACAGAATGACCTCGGGCAGGGCGGTGGGTATAACGTTCATCACAGCACGCTTTCGTTGGCGATATGGGAGAGATACTGCCCGTAGCTGCTTTTACCCAGGGCGATCGCGAGTTGCAGCAGGGCTGCGGTATCGATGTAGCCCATGCGCCAGGCGATTTCTTCCACGCATGACACTTTCAGGCCCTGTCGCTTCTCAATGGTGGCGATGAACTGGCTCGCCTCCAGCAGCGAATCATGCGTGCCGGTGTCCAGCCACGCATTGCCACGGCCCAGCAGTTCCACTTGCAGCTGACCGCGTTCCAGATAGCGATTGTTGAGATCCGTAATTTCGAGCTCGCCGCGCGCGGACGGTTTTAGGCTGGCCGCGATTTCTGCCACCTGATGGTCGTAAAAATACAGCCCGGTCACGGCGAGATTCGATTTAGGTTTGGCGGGTTTCTCTTCGATGCTGAGCGCGCGGCCGTTGCGATCAAAATCCACCACGCCGTAACGCTCGGGGTCACTCACCGGATACGCGAATACCGTGGCGCCCTCGCTGATATGCGCCGCGCGGGCCAGCGTGCTGCCGAGATCGTGGCCATAAAAAATGTTGTCGCCCAGCACCAAAGCGCAGGGGCTCTCGCCAATAAACTCGCGCCCGATAATGAAGGCCTGCGCCAGACCATCGGGTGAG
>CANFVX010000240.1 GCA_947450495.1 Gammaproteobacteria bacterium | reverse complement strand
CGCTGGCGCGGGCGGGCAAACGCTGACCGTGGTCGGCAACTTCGACGCCAGCGGCGCCATCGGGGCTAACCAGTCACTGGGCAGCCTCTCAGTCAGCGGCGACAGCGTGCTGAACGCCAACATCACCACAACCGGCGCGCAGACCTACTCCGGTGCCGTCACTCTCGGGGCCGATCTGAGCCTGACGGGTGTGGGCATTGATTTTGGCAGCACGCTGGATGGCGCGCAGGCGTTGACGGTGGATGCTGGGACTGGCGCGGCGAACTTCAGCGGCGCAGTCGGGGCTACGACTCGTATGGGGACCCTGAACGTTATCAGCAGCGCTGCCACCACCTTCGGCGGGACGGTGCGTGCTGACTCGGTGACTACCGACGCGGCGGGCTCCTTGGGCCTGAACGGCGGTTCGGTCAATACCACCGGCACGCAGACCTACGGCGAACGCGCGGTGCTTGGCGCCAACACCACGCTGACCGGCACGACGGTCTCGCTGGCCAATGGCGTGGATGCGACTGCGGCCGGATCTCAAGGCCTGGTGATTAACGGCAATGCGGTGTTCGGTGACGTTGGGGCCAATCAGGCGCTGGCGGCACTGTCGGTCAGCGGCTCAAGCTTGCTCGGCGGCGGTACAACGGTCGCCACCACGGGTGCGCAGCGTTATGCCGGCGCGGTCACAGCCGCTGGCGACGCTACGCTCAGCAGCAGCCGTGGTTCACTGGTCTTCGGCAGCACCGTCGATGGCCCGCTGAGCAACACGCTGACGCTGCGTACAGACACCGGTGATGTAGACGTCACTGGCGCGCTGCGGGTCGGCAATCTGGTGCAGACGGTCGGCGGCGTGAGCCGCTTCCGCAATACCGTAAGCGCGCGAGGCAATATTGAGCTGACCGCGCGCAGTTTCACTTTTGGCAATGCAGTGACGGCCAATAAGGGCTCAATCTCGCTGGCCAATAGTGACAAGACGGGTCTGGTGAATTTCGCCGCCGGCGCCACGGTGCAGGCCGCGACCGGCTTCCGCCAGACGGGCGGTTCGATGGTGTATCTGCCGACCCAGGTGCGCGTCACGCAAGGGCCGATTTCGCTCGCAGCGTCGGCACGCTTGCCTGAGGGTAAGGCGAGTATCGAAACCGCTGGCGACATCAGCTTCTCTGGCCTGATCGGAACCAACAGCGCGTTGACCATGAATGGGGGCCGGCGCGGTAAGCTCACGGTCGGTCTGAACGACGCCTCGACAGATCACAAGCTTAACGTGCGCAGTCTTACCGTGCCGACGGCCGCATCGGCCGCGATGTATGGCGCTATCGGTGGCCAGAGCGGTGCGCAGGCGGCATCCCTCGTGACCAGTCCCTTGGTGAATGCGCCGTACTTCATCAACAACACCCCATGGGGCCCGGTCAACGCGACTCCCTCGCGCCCGAGAGCCCGAATTGCGACGGTAGCGGCCATCATGACGCCTAAAGTCGTGGTGCCGAGCCGACTTGGGGTGGGCCCGCTGTTCAGTCGCGAAGTTAGTCCCCAAGGCGTGGCGCCCAACGGGATCTCCGGGTATCGCGATCCGCTGGTGTTAGACGTGCTGACCGAACAGTCGCCTGCGGGCCCGCGCAAAAAGTCCAAAGACTAAACCAGGCAGCCACATGACTTTTGACCCATCTTCCAGCGACACCGCATATTGCAGGACAAACGAATGACCGAACCCGCGCTCCCCTTGTTCTACAAGACCCCCCGCGTGCTAACGCCGGCAGCTCACGGTAACCGTTCGCTGCGCGTATCGAACGACTTTCGCTTCGCCGCCGATACCAACGCAATCCCGCTTGTTGCCGAAGAGATTCCACTGGCGGCTCGCCACTATCCCGTTGTCTTCAGCGACGAGGCAACGCCGCACCCCGTGGCCATTCTGGGTCTGCGGCACCAGAAGAATATGTTCGTGGACAGCGAAGGCCGCTGGCGTGCGGGGACTTACGTGCCGGCCTATGTGCGGCGCTATCCGTTCATTTTTGTAGAGAATGAGTCGCGTACTGAACTGACGCTGTGCGTGGACGAAGCGGCTGATGTATTCGTTGATGGGCAAGAAAATCCCTTGTTCGACGCCGCTGGTGAGGCGACTGCGTTTACCCGAGGCGTCCTTGGCTTCTGCCGTGACTATCATGCCCAGCACCTGTTGGCTGCGGAGTTCGGTCGCACGCTGGCCCAGGCCGATCTGCTGATCGAGCACCGTGCCGACGTCAGCCTCAATGATGGCCAACGCATGAGCCTGTCTGGCTTCAAGGTGATCGACAGCGCGCGCTTCGACCAGCTGCCCGACCAAACTTTTCTGGAATGGCGGCACAAGGGCTGGCTACCGCTGGTCTACAGTCACTTCTTCTCGATCGGCGCTTGGTCGACTCTGGTCGATCGGGCGGTCGAGGGCTGAGCCAGCTCGCATAAGCCCTGTCGGTGCAGGGCGTTGCCGATCAGTAAGCTGGCAGCGCGAGCTTGAAGGATGTGCGGGCGGTGGCAGTGGCCTCACGTCAACACGCGGGGCCGCGACTGGCGCTTCCCGCCTAATCCCCGCTAAATCGCGGCGGCCGCTTGCCCCGGTACGCCGCCACCGCTTCCAGATGATCATCCGTCTGGCGGGTCAGCAGATTCTGATCCGCATCCATATGGAACAGCCCCTGGTCTAGCGCGGACACAATCTGGTTCACGCTCTGCTTAATCATCTGCACCGCAACTGGCGGCTTGTTCACATAGCGTTCGGCGAAGGCCAGCGCGTGCGTGAGCAATTCATCGGTGGGGGCGATGGCTTCCAGCACGCCCCAGTCGAGCAAGGTGGGTGCCATCACCCGCTCGCCGCCGGCCACCAGCCGCTTGGCGCGGGCCGGCCCGACAAGGTGGGTAATCAGCGGCAAGCTCTGCCAGGTTAAATTCACGCCAATATCGATTTCCGGGTACTGCATGAAGCAGTCGGCGGCGCCGATCCGAAAATCCATCGCGGTGGCAAAACAGGCCCCGCCGCCCATTGCCGCGCCGTTCCAGGCCGCGAGGGTGATTTGGTCGATGCCCTGCAGGGCGCGAATCGCGCGGGCGCCGGCCTGCAAGCGTCGCCGCTTCAACACCAGCGGGCCTGCAAACAGCGACTCATCGTCGAGGTCGGCACCCGAGCAGAAGTGCCGGCCTTCGCCGGTAAAGATCACCACCCGGGTGTGGGCATCGTCGCGCAAGGCAAACGCGCAGGCTTCGAGCTCCACCAGCATCTCGTAGTTGATGGCGTTGGCCCGCGCCGGCCGGTTAAACCGGATGAGCTTGATGTGCCCTTGCTGCTCGACCGTGAGAGTCTGATAAGACATCCGCCGCTGCTTCCCCTGTGCTTGGCGTGGCGTGGCGGGGTTGCCCGCCACGCCACGGTGGCCCCGACTTGCGTCGCCCTTAACTCAGGCGGAAGCCCGCGTAGCCCTTTTCCTTACAGGCTTTGAACTCTTCCAGGTACTTCGGCAGGCCGCCGGGGTACATCAGCATTTCGCGCTGTTTGCCGGGGATATTCGCGCCCATGTACCAGGAGTCGGCTTTGGGGAAGAGCGTGTGCTGGGCGAGCTCCATGATGTGGTCGCGCCAGTGTTCTTCGGCCGCCGGCTCGGCTTCGATGCGGCGATGGCCCTGCGCGCGCAGGTGCGCCAGCAGTTCCACAATGCACTCGCCCTGATATTCCGCGCTGGACGGGCCGTTGCAGAAACCGGTCGGCGCCTGCGGGCCGTAGCTAAACAGCAGATTGGGGAAGCCCGAAGTCGCCACGCCCAGCTGGGTGCGCACGCCTTTGCGCCATTTGTCCTTGATGGTGGTGCTGCGGTCGGCGCTCAGGATATCCATGCTGGTCAGGCCGCCGGTCACCGCGTCGAAGCCGGTGGCAAACACCAGCAGGTCGAACTCATGCACGCCGGCGCTGGTGCGCACGCCGTTGGGCACCACTTCTTCGATGGGGGTTTCCTTCAAGGAGACCAGCGTGGTGTTGTCGCGATTGAACAGATCGAAATACCACTGCTCGAGCGACGGCCGCTTCACCGCGTAGGGATGCGGCGCCTCCATCGGCGCCAGCATGTCGGCGAGCTTGGGGTCCTTGATGCGCGCGCGAACCTTGTTGCGCCAGAACTCGTAGGCCGTGCGGTTGGCTTCTTCGTTGGTGAAGATGTCGAAGAAAGTGCCCAGCCAGAAGTTGAAGCCGCCGGCCGCCCAGAGGCGCTCGTAAATGGCGTCGCGCTCTTCCTTCGAGTACTCCAGCGCGGACTTCATCATGAAGTCGAAATCAAACCCGCCAAAGCACTCGCCGCGCCGCTGGAAGCTGGTCGGCCAGGTGGTCTTCATGCGGGCGTTGTCTTCGGCCGTGAGCTGCTGCTGGCCCATGGGCAGGAACATGTTCGGCGTGCGCTGGAAGACGGTGACGTGCGTGGAGACCTTGGAGGCTTCCTGCGCCACCTGAATGCCGCTCGCGCCGGTGCCGATGATGCCGACGCGGCGGCCGGCAAGCTCCACCCCGGTCTGCGGCCACAGCGCCGTGTGGTGCGCTTCGCCGGTGAAGTTCTCCATGCCTTTCAGCTCGGGGATATAGGGCTTGGAGCCGAAGCCGGTGCACACCACCACAAAGTTCGCGCTGAGCGAGGTGCCCTGATTGGTGGACAACTGCCAGCGCTGGTTGGCTTCATCAAACTCCGCGTGCTCAACGCGGGTGTTAAAGCTCACATCGCGCGAGAGGCCCAGTTTTTCGTCCACATAGTCGAAATACCGCCGCATCTCGGCCCAGCCTGGAAAGCGCTCGCTCCAGGTCCAGTCGCGCCACAGGTCTTCGCGTGAGAACTGGTAGATGTCGCAGTGGGTGTCGACCCGGGCGCCCGGATAACAGTTCCAGTGCCAGATGCCGCCGAGGCCCGCACCGGCTTCCACCAGATGCACGCGGAAGCCAAGGTCGCGCAGGCGATAGAGCTGATACACGCCGGAAAACCCGGCGCCGATGATGACGATTTCGTAGTGATTGTTGGTGTCGGTGCTGCTCATGCGGGAAGTCCTGAATACGGGAATGTTCGAAGCGGCCGGCGGCGTTGCCGCCACCTGTGGACAGGCAGGGACGGGCGAGACGGGCGGACGCACTGCGTGGGCGCGATGTGGCGCTACCGGAAAGCCTACGTGAGTTGCGGGGGAAATGGATCAACGCGGGCGGCATTGCAGCGCCGCGGGTGGAGCAGCTCCCCAGATTTGAGTGCCACGACGCGCACTTCGACAGGCTCAGTGCGAACGGCAGATTGTGCTGGCAGACCCAAACCCCCGAGTTTGGGGTCAGTGGGGTCAGAGTTTGGGGTCAGAGTAAAAACTAGCGGTTTTTGGGGTCGGAATTGGAATTTAGGGTCAGAGTAAAAACTCGAAGAAGCAACCGCGGCCAGCGTAAGTTCGATTAGTTTTTACGCTGACCCCCAATTCACCCTTCCGCCACCTTCCCCGCTGCCCGCAAGTCGGCGAGTTTCGCGTCCTTCACGATTGATCCTGCGCCGTAGAGCGCGGCAATTTGGGCGTCGCTGTAGCCCAGCCGCTCGCGCAAGATTTCTTCGTTGTGCTCGCCCAGATACGGCGCGCGAAACGGAATGCTGTTTTCTGCACTGGAGAAACGGAACGGCGAGCGGGCGATGGGCGT
>CANFVX010000239.1 GCA_947450495.1 Gammaproteobacteria bacterium | reverse complement strand
GGCGCTGCGGCGACTGCGCGATGAACTCAACGCGCTGGTGGCGAGCCTGCATCGACGCGCGCCCAACGGGCTCAATCTGTTTGAAGCCATTGGCCGCAGCGTGCGCGAAGCCAACGCCGACACGCCGCACTTCGACTGGCCTGCCGGCACCCTGCATGACGCCGACACGCTGTCTCGGTTGCGCGAGGTGGTGCAGCGGCTCGCGCTCAACTCGCAGTCGGTCAGCGGTCTCAGCGCGGCACTGGCAACACTGAGTCCCGGCGCCTGGTCCAATCAATGGCAAAGCAACCTGGTCGCGAGCGCGCGGACGGTGGTGCAACAGGCCACGGCTCTGGCCGCCGCGCGGACAGCATTGCTGGGCGCGATCCAGATCTTTGGGCCGGAGGGCGCGGCCAGCGACGAGGCGCTGCTCGCGCTGGTGCGAGCCCTGGGCGCAGCGCATGGTCTGGATCTGCGCTTTGCGCTGGAACCAACGGCGACCGAGACAGACACGCTGGGGCGTGCCGCCTTGAGCAAGCTCGCGCGGTGGTCGCAGGTGGTCGGCGGCTTGTCGGTGGGCTACGCCCCAGACGCCCTGCGTCACCTCGACGCCGACGCCCTCAGCGCCGAGTGGCAGGCGGCCAACAGCCAACGCTGGCCGTTCCGGCCGCTGGCCCAACGCGCCGTGCGCAAAGCCCTGGCGCGCGCCGGCCGCACTGCCGGCCCGCCGGATCCCGCGCAGGACCTGCCGCTGCTCCTGGAACTCGACGCGATCCGCACGGCGCTCAGCGCGCAGTCGGCCGCGCTCAACGGCGTGCCGGGCTGGGCTGAACTCGATACCGACACGACCCGCCTGCGCGTCGCGCTCGATCTTGGCCAAAGTCTGCGCCAACACCTCGGCGCGCTGGCGCGCACACCGGCCGAGCTGATTGAACTCAGCGCCACGACAAAACGCCTGCTGGTAGACGGCAATGCGCTGCTCGCGCCCGAGGCCGCGATTGCCCACGCCTGCTCGACCTTCGCCGCCGCGTTGGAGGCGAGCCAGTTGGCGCAAACCGATTTCGCCCGGCTTGCCGAACTCAACTCGCCGCTGTCGCACGACAACGCGCTCGCGCTGGCCGAGGCCGTCATCACCCACGAACGGGCGCTCAATGCCTGGTGCAACTGGTGCCGGGTGCGTCGCGAAGCAGAGGGCTTGGGCTTGCAGGCGATGGTGCGTCTGGCGGAACGGGACGCGCCGGATGCCGCCGGCTTCAAGCAGTGTTTTGAAGTGGCTTACGCCCGCTGGTACGCCACCTGGGCGATCGACGCCGACCCGCTCATCCGGGAATTCGTGGCCGCTGAACACAACAGTAAAATCGACACTTTCCGCGCGCTGGACGAGCGCCTCGCGCACTTAACCGTGCGCTACATCAAGACCCTGTTGGCCGGCGGCATTCCCCGTAAAGATGCCGCGCTGATGGACGAAGGCTACGGGGTCTTGCGCCATCAGCTGCAGCTGCAGCGGCGCCACAAAGCGATTCGGCAGCTGGTGGCCGAAATGGGGCCGGCGTTCACCCGCCTTGCGCCGTGCATGCTGATGAGCCCGCTCTCCATCGCGCAGTATCTGCCGCCGGATCAGGCCTTGTTCGATTTGGTGATTTTTGACGAGGCCTCGCAAATCACGCCCTGGGATGCGCTGGGCGCGATCGCCCGGGGCCGCCAACTGGTGGTGGCGGGCGACCATCGCCAAATGCCGCCGACCAGCTTTTTCACCCGGGGCGCCGGGCCGGCCGACGACGATCTCGAGCCCGATATGGAAAGCATTCTCGATGAGTGCAAAGCGGCCGGGCTGCCGCAAATCAGCCTGTCCTGGCATTACCGCAGCCGGCACGAAAGCCTGATCGCGTTTGCGAACAGTCGCTACTACGATAACCAACTCGTGACATTTCCCGCCGCCGTCACCACCACGAGCGCGGTGCGCTGGCGGCAGGTCAACGGGGTGTATGCCAAAGGCAAAGGCCAAACCAACGCCATCGAAGCGCAAGCCATGGCCGATGAAGTGGTGCGTCGCCTGCGAGAGGCGCACGCCAATCAGCGGCCGGCCTCGCTCGCCATCGTCACGCTGAACGGCGAACAGCAGGCGCTGGTGGAAGATCTGCTCGATCAGGCGCGTCGCCGTTATCCCGAACTCGAAGCCTACTTCGGCGAGCAGCTCACTGAGCCGGTGGTGGTGAAGAATCTCGAAACCGTGCAGGGCGACGAGCGCGATGTGATTTTGCTGGGCATCGGCTATGGGCCCACCGAGCCCGGTGCCCCCACGATGTCGATGAACTTTGGCCCACTCAATCGCGACGGCGGCTGGCGGCGACTGAATGTCGCGATTACCCGCGCGCGGCGCGAAATGCTGGTGTTCTCCTCGTTTCCCGCGGCCATGGTCGATCTCAACCGCAGCTCCGCCCGCGCGGTCGCCGACCTCAAACAGTTTCTGCGCTACGCCGAACTCGGCCCGCAGGCCTTGCCGGCGGCGGTGAGAGGATCGGTGGGCGATCACGAGTCGCCGTTTGAAGCGGCGGTGGCGGCCGGCCTGCAGGCGGCCGGCTGGCAGGTGGTGCCGCAAATTGGCGTCTCTCGGTTCCGGATTGATCTGGGCGTGGTACATCCCGACCGACCTGGCGACTATCTGGTCGGCATTGAATGCGACGGCGCGATGTATCACAGCGCCGCCACCGCGCGCGATCGCGACAAAGTGCGGGCGGTGATTCTGGAAAGCCTCGGCTGGCGACTGCTGCGCGTGTGGTCCACCGACTGGTGGATCGATCGCGACGGCGCGCTGGCGCGTCTCAACGACGGCATCGCAGCACTGCTGGCGAGTTCGCGCGCGGCGGCGCTGAGCGAAGCTGCCGCAACGCTGCCCGCCGACGCGCCCGAACCCGCGTTAAGCCCCACCGTCGTGGCCGAGCAAGTGCCCGACGAAGACGCGCCACCCGCCGTCATCATTGATGGTGAATTGAATCCGAACGCCTACCGCCTCGCCGTGCTCAGCGAGGCCGGCGTGGTGCTCGATCCCGACCGATTCTACGAGGCGAGCTACATCCCGACGCTGACCAAACTCATTGCCTACGTGATGGCACAGGAATCGCCCATCAGCGAAGAGAACCTGGCCGTGCGCATCGCGCGTGCCCACCACCTGCAGCGCACGGGGCACGTGATTCGCGAACGCGTGAACGATATCGCCAGACGACGCTTTCACCTGCGACGAGACCCCTTAGGCGGCAGCTTCTACTGGCTCAACGCAAGCGCCCCGGACGACTGGCAACAGGCACGCCCGCCGGCGGATCTCAACGCTGTGCGGAGCATTGCGGAGATTCCGGGCGAAGAACTGCGCGCCGCCCACCGCGCCTGCGTCACGCGCGATCCCGTGACCGAAATCGCCCGGTTTTTCGGCATTCGCCAGCTGAGTGCCGGGGCACGGGAGCGGATTGAAAACGCCATCAAGGTCGCGGGTTAATGGTCTGGTCCAGACCTGTCGCAGACGCGGGTAGACTCCCGGCATGAATCGCAATCTCATCCTGCTCACGCTCTGTCAGGGCCTGTTCCTGACCAACAACGTGACTTTCATTGCGGTCAACGGGCTGGTGGGACTGGCACTTGCGCCCGCGGGCTGGATGGCCACCTTGCCGGTGATGGGCTATGTGGTGGGCGGCGCGCTGTCGACCGGCCTCGTTGCCCGCACGCAGCGGCGCTACGGCCGCCGCACCTCGTTCCAGTTCGGTCTGATGGTGGCTTTTCTGTCGTGCCTGCTCTGCGCCTACGCCACTGCGCACCGCGACTTCCCGCTGCTGATCGCAGCCACGGTGGTCGCCGGCTACTACAGCGCGAACGGTCAGCTCTATCGCTTTGCGGCCGTGGAGTTGGCGGACGAAGCGTTCAGGGAACAGGCGGTATCGCTGGTCTTGGCCGGTGGGCTGATTGGCGCCATCGTGGGACCCAATCTGGCGGCGCACAGCCGCGATCTGCTACCGACGCCGTTCGTGGGCGCCTATCTGGCGCTCACGGTGGTCGCGGTGCTCGGGCTAGTCCTGATGGCGTTAATTCGCTTCCCAGCGGTGGCCACGCCCACGGGCAGTGACAACAAAGGCCGGCCGCTGGGCGAGATTCTGCGGCAGCCCATTTTTATCGTCGCCGCCGCCGGCGCCGCGCTGAGTTACGGGGTGATGAGTTTGTTGATGGCGGCTTCACCGCTCGCGATGCAGGTCTGTGGCTATCCGTTCAGAGACGCCGCGCTGGTGCTGGAGTGGCACGTGATCGGCATGTTTGCCCCCGGCTTTTTCACCGGGCGTCTCATCAAGAAATTTGGCGCGTTGCGCGTGATGGGCGTGGGCGTGCTGTTCAATCTGGCCTGCATCGCCGTTGCCCTCGCCGGGGTGGCGCTGGGTCATTTTGTGATTGCGCTATTCCTGCTCGGGGTGGGCTGGAATTTTCTCTTCACCGGCAGCACCACGCTGGCGCTCCGCGCCTGGACGGCGGAAGAAAAAGACCGGGGTCAGGCGGCGATTAATTTTTTGGTATTCGCCACCATGGCGCTGACCTCGTTTGCGTCCGGCGCGCTCGTGACCACGCAGGGTTGGGGCTTGCTCAACGCGGGCTCGCTGCTGCCCGTGGCGCTGACGGCCGCCGCCCTGCTGTGGCTGGCGGTGTTTGAAAAATCACCGCCGCCGAAGACTGCCTGAGCGCTACGCCCGCGCCCAGGGCACTTCGCAAACCTGCCCCATCTCGATGGCTTCATGCACGGCGAGATTGCCGTGCGGGCCCGCACACCACGAGGGCATCACCATCGAATACAAGCCGCCGCCGCCGCCAACCAGCAGGTGGATGTTGGCGGGATTACGAATCGCGGGAATGGGGTCGCCCTCGCCCATCAGGAACTTGCTATTCAACGCGCTCAGCACGCTGCGCGGCGTGACCGCCCGGGCGCTCAACTCGCGCTGAATGCGCTCCCGCGTATAGCCGGCCTTGGCCAGCACCTCGGCGTGATCGGGATTGAGCAGCACCACCACCGCGGCCGTGCCGCCCAGATGGGAATTGTTGCTGCCGGGATTGGCCAGCACGCCGGCCAAGGTGTTGAGCAAACGCTCGGGGGCCAGCGGGTCGTCCGCATCGTTGGCAAAGAGCACCGAGTGCGGCGCTTCCACGCCCACCACCGTCACCGCGCTCTGCTCGGCCCGATAACCGAGGCTGGTATGCAAGGGCGGGAACGGTGAGGCGGCTTCGTCCTCGGCAATACAGAACGTGAATTTGCCGGGATGCCCGTGCAAGGCCATGTCGGACTCGCCCGGCCGCGCGCCGCCGATGTTGATCATCGCGAGCCGCAACGCGCGGCCGATGCTGGCGTTGGCGCGATGGCCAGGCCCCATCAAGCCAAAGCCACTGGCCAGCCCGCAGGCCTCGCGCGCCGGGCCGTTGACGATGATGAGCGGCGCCAGACAGTGCGTGGTGGACTGCATCTCGGCTAAATCAAACGTGGGCTGGCAGACAGCGCGGCAGGCCGCGAGCACCACCGGGAAATAGTCCGGCAGGCAGCCGGCCATCACTGCCGCGACGGCGATTTTCTCCACCGTCGCCACGCCGCCCAAAGGCCCCATTTCCCCGATGAGCAGCGCGCCATCGAGGCCGCCGGCCAGCACCATGCGC
>CANFVX010000238.1 GCA_947450495.1 Gammaproteobacteria bacterium | reverse complement strand
TCCTGGACCCTTACCCAGTTCCACTGGGACGATATCAATCCCGCCAAGGTCGATTCCGACCTGCTGGAAACCGTTAAAACGGCCGCGCTCGTCGAGGCCAACAGCGCTGACTACGTCACCTATCTGCGCAATGTGTTCGCCGACGACGACGCCTTCAAGGCGGCGGCGGATGAATGGGGTGTCGAGGAAGCCCAGCACGGGGAAGCCCTTGCCCGCTGGGCGATGGCGGTCGATCCCAGCTTTGATTTCCACGCTGCACTGGCCCGCTTCCGCGCCGGCTATCAGCTCCCGCTCGAGGTGAATGCTTCGGTGAGGGGGTCCCGCGCTGGCGAATTGATCGCCCGCTGCGTGGTGGAGTCCGGCACCTGTTCGTTTTATTCCGCCATCCGCGATCGCAGCCCAGACCCCGTGCTCCGCGCGATTTGCCACCACATCGCGCAGGATGAAGCGCGGCATTACCGACTATTTGAAGACCATCTCGAGCGCTACATCGCGCGCGAACCGCTCAGCCTGCTGGCGCGACTGAAAATTGCATTTGGCCGGGTGGATGAAACCGGTGACGATGAACTGTCCTACGCGTTCTACAGCGCAAACATCAACAGCCAGGAAGAAACCTACGATCGCGACCGCTGCGCCACCGCCTACTGGCGGCGTGCCATCAAACTCTATGAGCCGCGCCATGTGCAGGGCGCCGCGCGCATGATTCTGCGGGCCGCGCGCCTGCGCCTTGCCGCCCCCATCCTGCGCTGGAGTCTGGCGGCCGTGTGGTGGGGAATGCAGCGCAAGCTGCGGCGGCTCGAGGCCACCGCGCGCTAAAGCTTAAACCAGCGTGCTCGTGTCGGCGGTGGCCGACTCACGCTGGAAGCGAGTCCAGACAAACGGCACCTGCAGCTGCTGCCAAAACCGGCGCGGCATCCGCTCGACGATCCCAATCTCCCCCAACTCGCTATCCGGCCGATGCAGCCAGGTGCCGAAGATCTGATCCCACAGCACCAGATTCTGCCCGTAGTTGCTGTTGCCCTCGGCCGGATCGGGCGAGTGGTGCCAGCGATGTAGATTGGGCGTGTTGAAGAGGTAGTCGAGCCAACCGCCGCGCATCGCGACGTTGCAATGGGTCAAGAGCCCGAGATAGGCGGTAATGGCGCTCACCCAGATGATGGCGTCCATCGAAATCCCGGTCAGCAGCATGAACGGCAGGCTGGCCACCACGCTGATATTGGAATCGATGAAGTGGAAGCGCCCGGTGTTGGCAATCCACAGCCGACGCACGCTGTGATGTATCGCATGAAAGCGCCAGAAAATAGGCCATTCGTGGGACAGTCGGTGTGCCCAGTAGAGCCCGAACTCCGCGGCCACCATGCCAATCACCACCTGCACGGCCAACGGCAAAGTGCCTACCCAACCGTCCCCACGATGGGCGAAAAAGGGCAGCGCCGAGAGCAGGATGATGGTCATCTGCACCGAACCTTTATCCAGCAGGGTGTGGGCAAGATCCGCCGGCAGTTGGCCGTCGGAACGCTGCCAGGCGCGACGCCAAGGCCAGCGACGCTCCAGAAGCAGCAACCAGCAGAGCATCCATAAATACGAAAGATTGAAAAACCAGGCTTTGCGCAGCGTGACATCCAGAAACGAGGGATGTCCGCTGCTAAAACCAAACGCCAGAATGCTGGCGCTGGAGATCACCAGCGCCGGCCAGGCAATAAAGGAAAGAATCTGTTCCACACGCCCCGCATGACGGGGCTTATCGGCAGTCACAAGCGCTTCAGTCATCAGGGTGCTAGCTTCTGTTTGTCTTTACACACGGTATGCAGCGAGGTGGCGACTTCGTACTGGTCGTCGCTGGCGTCGCGCGCCAAACCACATTGAACCCTCGTTTGCAGCCGCACGCCCTCGCCTTCGGGATAAATCTCAAACTCGTAGCGGGGACTGCAGTTTGCGGAGCAGCGGGCGTAGAGGTCTTTTCCTTCGTCGCCATGTCCTTCGGAGAAAGTGCGAATCCAGTCGTTCACCTTTGATATCGACTTGAAGGATCGGTCGGGCCAGGTGAACGGATTATCTTTCGTCTGCTTGGCCAAGCTCACGCACACGGCCTGCTGTTCGGCATCGGGCAAGAATTTGGTGGGGCCAACGCGATAAATCACGCGGGTTTGCGCGCCCTTTTTGCAGTCTTTGCACTGCTTGGCGCTGTCATTGGCCTTGGTTTGTTTATAAGCATCGTCGAGCAATCGGGCGGCGACCGCACGGACAGACTTGGGATGCTCGGCAAGGTTGTACATGATGCCGACGGATGCCATTTCCTTCGCCAGAGGGATTTCCGGCGAACCGGCCGCGCAGCTGGCGGAGGTCGCGGTAGGGGCGGCAGGCTCGGCGGTGACGAGCGAGGAGCCAAGCGAGGCGCAGGTCAGAACCAGCGCGAGCAAGAGCGTTTTGATAAGCAGTCTCCCGGTTTATGTCCCGCATAGTAATACGAACAAGGGACTTAACGGAGTCTTAACCCGGAGCCGGGAGCGGCTCCGGGCTATGTGGCGCGTCAGCGCTCAACCCATGGTTTGAACTTTGTCGATCGCCATACGGTAGATCACGCGCGCCTCGGTCGGAGAACGCCACGGATAGGTGTCCTGACCGATGTACTTCTTGGCGAGTGAATCGATATGGGCGTCCGCACCGTCCTCGGTCACCTCAACAATGTGGCCCATGATCTGGAGATAGCGGTAGGCGTTGTCCGGGTCGAGGATAGAAATCGCGACCGCCGGGCGAGCGCGCATGTTCTTGTCCTTGACGCGGCCTTTGGCGGAATTGAGCAGGATGTGGCTGCCATCGAAGCTGAACCACACCGGGGTAACCTGTGGCGCGCCGTTGCTCATGGTGGTGCCGAGATGGGCGAAAGTCAGCTTGGTGGTAACGAGATCAAGAAATTCGGCAGGAATAGTGGCCATTGGCGCGCTCCGGTTAAGAGATTTGTTATTAGGAGAGGCACGCTAAGCCGGTGAGCGTAGCGGGGTCAAGCAAGGCCGATCAGGCTTCTCTCACCAGACGGTTACGCCCGGCTTCTTTCGCGCGGTAGAGCGCGGCGTCGGCCCGCTCAAAGAGGCTCTCCAGAGAATCGTCAGGCCGCAGGGTGCAAAGTCCGATTGAGACGGTCATCGGGATGACCTCGCCCCGGAACTGGAACGCGGCGGAGGCGATGCGCTCGCGCAGGTCATCGCAAAGCACCGCAACGTCTTCCAGACTGGTGTCAGGAAAGACGCCAACAAACTCTTCTCCGCCGTAACGGGCAAAAAGGTCGGTGCCGCGAACCCGTTGGGTTGCGATGCTGGCCACTGAACGTAGCAGGCGATCGCCAACGCGATGCCCAAAACGGTCATTCACCAGCTTGAAATGATCCAGATCGAATACCGCGAGACACAAGGGCGAATCGTTGCGGCGGGCCCGCATGATTTCGAGTTCGGCCCGCTCTTCATAGGCGAGACGATTAGGAGTGTCGGTGAGGGTATCCCGATGTGCACGCGCGTGCTCGGCGGCAAGGCTCTCGCGTAGGCGAGCCGACTCCAGCTCGAAGCTGGAGACCTGATTGGTCAATTCCGCGATGCGTTGCTCGTAGTCTTGTCGTTGGCGCTGTTGCAGCTCAAGGAAGGAGTCCAAGGAGAGGCGCACAGTGTTCAAGCTGTCTTCCAGTTTGGCATGCGGCTGTAGGTCCGGACTTTCCGACTGCATGATGGCATCGAGGGTCTCCAGACCCGCAGTGATGGACCGGCTCAGAGTGTCTGAATCGTTGGCCGCAGACCGCGAGTGGTCGAGCGTCACCTTGAGTTGGGTATCGATCAGGTTCAGATATTGAGACGCCCGCTTGAGAAACGCCGCAAGGAGTTTTGCGTCGCGGCCAAGATGAATCTGAATATCTCCCAGAAAGCCGGTGACTTCCGAAATTGGGTCGTTCAACTCGCCCTGAGCCAGCGCGATCCGCAAAGCATTTCGGCGATTCTCAAACTCCCCCGGGATTTTTAACTGCCCAGTCAGTTGCAGCATTAAATGTGCGGCGGTGGTGGTCTCGGCAGGCTCGCCGGAGGGGGGGGGCGTGTTCATCAGCGCAACCAGTTCATCGACCAGTGGTTGGGGATCGTCCCCTGCACGGAGACGTGTCCTGATTGCGGCAAGGCCATGACCCAGGGCAGGGCTGTTCACGAGCGCATCGAGCAGCTGTTCAAAGGGCTCGGAAAGCGGGGCGGTGCTGGGAATGCGGCGGCTTAAAATCGTGGCGCAACGCTCGCCGACGCGCTGAATCAATCCCGAGAACTGCCCGGCGCGTCCATTTTCGCTGAGATTGTTGCGCAGAACCTCGAGCTCTCGGGCGAGTTCGGGGTCGAAGCGACCGAAGCCTTCGGAGATACGCAACAGGGTACGAACCAGAATCCGCTCGGCAGACGTCCACTCGGCACTCTTGCGCTCAAACTCGCTAATGAGTTCCCGGTAGCGGACTTTGAGATCGGGCGAGGTGGTTTGAGTATCGTTGCTTTGCATGATTCATTTAGACCGTTCACCGGTTTTAGCGCCCATGCAGCCTACAACTTGAGTCATCGGCCTCCCTTCAGCCTGAGATGATTGCCGTTAAGGGAACGTCGCTCACTCAAAAATGCCGTGCAGAAACCAACCGCGACTGCCTGCAAGATCCCTGAACACCCAGAGCCGGCTACCGTGCTGATTGCGCGCAATAAAGTAATCTCGCGAAACCTGAGCGCCATCCCACCAACCGGCCTCGATCCGCTCTCGCTCGTTCGCAAGTTCCAGCGGGCCGTCATAGCTGGGACGCCCATCGTGTTCTATCAGCGGCAAAGGTTGATGTGTAAGCCACAGTGGACGTTCCGGCCAGCGCCGGGACAAGTCTTGTTCATGCGGCGCCTGTGCATTCAGGCTGCTGGTATTCACGGTCTGCAGCTTGCTCGCCCACTCGGGGCGATGGTCAGCCTGAGTCCGCAAGGTTTGCAGCGCGCGCTCCCCCAGTCTGGCCCGGAGACGCTCGGCGAATCGCGGCAGGGTTTCGCGTTCAGCGCTGTCCTCACGTCGTGCAAAAAGGTCACGCCCAGGGGCGCTGGGCAGCACTTCAAATTGTGCGACCTCCAGACTAATCCCACGCACCGGGGCATGGAGTTGCTGGCGCAGGAAGTATTCGCGGGATACGCGCAGCAGGTGGAGCGCTTCACGACTCGGTTCCAATAAGCCAATGGGGTGCTGGGTCACCGAACCATCCGCATGGTGAAGCTGCCAGAGCAGATGACGGCTGACAGACGCCTGCGCACGCAACACGCCGGTAAGTTCATTGAGCAGGCGCTCCATCGCCAGGGCCAATCCCTGTGCATGGTGGATTTCCCAGAGCAGGTCGATGCGACTGGCAAAGCGTTGCCGCGGGACAAACGCCGCTCTGGGATCGGGCGCCCGCCCAAGCCCCCGATCAAGGCTGAGTAACAGGTCTGGCGTAAAACGACGCGCGAGGCTGTCTCGGGGAAGACGCAGGCATTCGCCAATGGTACGGACGCCGATCCCGCAGAAATCCTGCTGAAGCTTGGCCGGAAGGTCGAGCACTTCCAGCGACACCTGGGTGAGCGCGGCCGGCAGAGCCGCCAAGGACTCAACCGCAGCCGACTGGCGCGCGCGCGCCAACCACATG
>CANFVX010000237.1 GCA_947450495.1 Gammaproteobacteria bacterium | reverse complement strand
GGCCGTTTGCGCGAAGCGGGTTTTGAGAGCATCCGCGTGATCGAACAAGGCGGGGACTTTGGCGGCACCTGGTACTGGAACCGCTATCCCGGCGCGATGTGCGACATCGAGTCCTACTGCTACCTGCCGCTGCTCGAAGAACTCAACTACGTGCCCAAGCACAAATACTCGTTTGCGCCGGAAATCATGGCGCACGCGCAGAACATCGCGCGCCACTACCGGCTCTACGAGCAGGCGCTGCTGCAAACTTCGGTGAAATCCATGCAGTGGGATGACAGCGACGAGCACTGGGTGATCGAGACCGATCGCGGCGACCGCTTCAAAGCGCGTTTTGTCGCCATGGCCAACGGGCCGCTTAATCGCCCCAAGCTGCCGGGCATTCCGGGCATCGACACGTTCGAAGGCCACACCTTTCATACCAGTCGCTGGGATTACGCCTATACCGGCGGCGACAGCACCGGCAATCTGCACCAGTTGGCCAATAAACGAGTGGGCATCATTGGCACCGGCGCCACCGCCGTGCAGTGCATTCCGCATCTCGGCGCGTCCGCCCAACAGCTCTATGTATTTCAGCGCACGCCGTCTTCGGTCGACGTGCGGAACAACCGCGAAACCGATCCCGAATGGGCGGCGAACCTGCAGCCCGGCTGGCAATACGAGCGCATGGCCAACTTCAACACGCTGGTCAGCGGCGGCGATCAGGAAGTAGATCTGGTGGCCGACGGCTGGACGGATATCTTCCGTAATCTCACCGGCATCGCGGCCAAAACGGCCTCACGCAAAATCGGCCGCCGGCTCACCGGCGAGGAGCGCGAGCTTGTGATGGAGATTGCCGACTATCAAAAAATGAACACCGTGCGTGAGCGTGCGGAAACCATCGTGCAGGACACCGCCACCGCCGAGAAACTCAAACCGTGGTATCGCCAGTTCTGTAAGCGCCCCTGCTTCCACGACGACTATCTGCCTACTTTCAACCGCCCCAACGTGACGCTGGTGGATACCAGCGGCAAAGGTGTGGAGCGGGTCACGCCCACGGGCGTGGTGGTGGATGGGCAGGAATACGCGCTGGATTGCCTCATCTTCGCCACCGGGTTTGAGGTGGGCACCAATTACACGCGCCGCGCCGGCTACGACATCATTGGCCGCAACGGACTGAAGCTGAGCGAGAAATGGGGCGAGGGTTTGCGCACCTTGCACGGCCTGCAAACCAACGGCTTTCCCAACTGCTTTTTCCTCGGCTTCACTCAAAGCGCGGTGACGGTCAATGTGCCGCAAACGCTGAACGAGCAGGCCTGCCATGTGACCTACATCCTCAGCGAGGTGAAAGCGCGCGGCGCCACCATCACCGAAGCCACCGCAGAGGGCGAAGCCGCGTGGCTGGCGGAAATGGACAGCAAAGCGAAGATGGGCGAGCAGTTCCGCAGCGAGTGCACGCCCGGCTACTACAACAACGAAGGCAAGACGGGCAACCGCCACAGCTTCTTCGAATACTCCTACGGCGCCGGCCCGCTGCGCTTCTTTGAAATTCTCAAAGACTGGCGCGCGAGCGGCACGCTGGACGGGAGCGTTATTCGCTAAGCGCGGCGCACCCGTTTCAACCCAACGCAACAAACAAGGAATCCGCCCATGAACGCACCCGCCACGAGCTTTGCCTTCGATCAACGCAATACCCGCTGGTTTCCGCTGGGGGATTTCAAGCATCTGGAACTGTCGATGCTGGCGGTGGATCGCCCGAACAAGATTGTCGACTTTCTGATTAAGTTCCACGCCAACGGCGTGATTTTCCCGCATCGCCATTTGGCCGAGACGCGGATTTTTGTGATGCAGGGCGAGCATCGCATTTACGAACTCGACGGCACGCTGAAGGAAGTGCGCCCTACCGGTAGCTATACGCTGAGCGCACCGGGCGGCGTGCACGGCGAAGGCGCGGGCGAGGTGGACTGCATCGTGATGTACAACCTGCGCGGGAATGGCGTCGACGAGATGTTCGACGTGCTGGACGACACGGGCGCGGCCGTGGGCAAGATTGGTTTTGAGGATTTCGTCGCGCTGTATGAGGCGCAGAAGGCGAGCGTCTAGACCTTAGCGACGGCCGCCACGCCTTTGGTACGTGGCGGCGCCGGCGTTCAAGGCTTAGTCCAGCAGCCCCACAAAACCCGGCAAGGTTTGCATCCGCGCGGCCCAGGCCTGCACCGCCGGATAGCCTTCCAGCGAAATATCGCCGTCGCCCGCCTGCGCAATCGCCGGATAGGCCGCGACATCGGCCACCGTCGGGTGGTCGAGCGCGATCCACTCGCGTCCATTGAGCCGCTGGTCGAACAAGCGCAAAGCCCGCGCACTCTGCTCCACCACGGTGTTCGCATTGATGGCCAGCCAGGGAAAATGCTTGGCGAGGCGCGCATCGTAGGGCCCGAGGCGGAGTTCAAAAGCCGCCGCCGACAGCCAGGCGTTGACCAGTGCTTCGGCATTGGGCTCTGTCGGCATCCAGCGCTCGCCGCCGAACTTGCGCGCCAGCCACACCAGAATCGCCTGCGAATCGCGCAGCACCACTTCGCCGTCGGTCAGCACGGGCAGTTGCCCAAACGGATTGAGCGCGAGGAACTCCGGCGTTTGATGGTCGCCCGTGAGGAGGTCGATGGGACGCTTCTCGTACGTCACCAGTAGCAAGGACAGGAGCAACCTGACCTTGTAGCAGTTCAGCGCCAGCGGCATGTTGTAGAGCGTTAGCACGGGGTGGCCCTCCTCTGGCTATTGCACGTGGTACACGCGCGCCGCCGTGCCGTAGAACATCGCGTCCTGCTCGGCTTCGGTGTAGCGCGCGGCAATTTTCTTGAACGCGTTCCACAGCACGTCGTAAGACACACCGGTTTTGTCGACCGGGAAGTTGCTTTCGAACATGCAGCGCGAGGCACCAAACAGCGCGATCGCTTCGTGATAGTGCCGGCCTTGCGCGGCCACCAGTTCATCTGAAGTCGGCGGCGTGGCGCGCAGTTCAAAGCCAAAGCCGGTCCAGGGCATCATCAGGCCGCCGAGCTTCATCACCACATTGGGACAGGCCGCCACTTCGGCCACGCCGCGCCGCCAGTCGGTGTAGATGACTTCGGTGCGCCCGGCATACGGCCCCACCGCCAGCGGCGTGGCGAGATGATTCAGCACAAAAGTGGTTTGCGGGAACGCGCGCGCGAGCTCCGCGAGATACGGCAACTGGGTGTGGTACTGATAGGCATCGAACACCAGTCCCATCTCGCTTAACACCGCAAAACCTTCGCGGAAAGACGCGTCGCGGTAGAGATCCGGACCGGTCAGGTCGGGCATGGAGAAGAGATTCGGGTCGGCATCCCAGGCCGCAATCTGGCGAATGCCACGGAACAGGGGGCTGGCGGCGCGATGCGCGTCCAGCACTTCGCGCACCGCACGCCCGAGGCGCAAGTCGCAGGTGCCAATCATGGCGCCAATCTGCACGGCGTCCGGCGTCTTGCGGGCTTCAGCGGCGATGCTGTCCACCCACCTGGTCTCGCCGACCGGCCGCAGATGCTCCGGGCCGTCCTCGAGATGGCCTTCCCAGCACTGCAGATATACCGTTTTCTGCACGCGGTGCCCGGCGGTGTCGGCGCGCAGATCGGCCAGTTCGTAATGCGGAAATTCGTGACTCGCCACAAAGAAGTGGTGGTGCGGATCGATGATGCGACGTGTGGGATCGATGATCTCTTCGGTCACCTGCGCGAGCCACGGAAGATTGACGGAAATCAGCGCCATGAGAGATTCCTTTCTTGCTGGATCAGACGTTTGAACTCGGTTTTATTCTTTCACCACATAGGTGTAGAAGCGCACGGTACCATCAGTCTGGACTTCCCGGTGCAGTCCCTGCACTTCCGTCTCGAAGCCCGGAAAGCGATTGGCGGCGCGCTCAAAGGTGCGCAGGTAATCGACCATCGGGCGCGAACGCGCCGTCAGCCGCTCGCCGGGCACAATGGTGGCAATGCCCGGCGGATAGACCACCCACAGCGTAGTGGCGATACGGCCTTCCACTTCATCAAGCGGCAGATAGTCCACGTTGTTCCGCACGAGTTCTTTCACCGCCACGCTGGGCAGAATGACCATTTCGGGCAAATGCTCGGCGCGGAATTGGGCGCCCTGCAGCGCGCTCACATTCGCGTCGCGATAGAGCGCGTGCATTTCGTCGCAGAGATCGCGTAGCCGCAGGCCGGCGTAACGCTGGGGACGGCGGGCGACGAAGTCGGGAATCACATCGTCCAACAGCGCGTTGTCGTCGTAGAGTTTTTTGAAGCTGACCAGATGCGACAGCAAGGTGCCCGCCTTGCTGCTTTCCACGCCCGGCGTGAGTAAAAACAGCAGCGAGTTGAGATCGTTCTTCTCGCACACGATGCGATTCTGGCGGAGATATTCAGCCACCACCGGGGCGGGCACGCCGTGATCGGTGTAGCGACCCTCGGTATCAAAACCCGGCGTGAGCACGATGAGCTTGTTGGGATCGGTCATCGCCCAGCCCGGCGCCACGTGCTTGAAACCGTGCCAGTCGGCACCCGGTCGCAGTTCCCAGAGGCTCGGGTCAGAGGCGAGTAGATCGGTCGGCACTTCTTCCCAGGCCACCGGCGTCAGCGCGCCGTTGCGGTCCGGCACTTCGACGATATCCGGTACAAAGACATCGAAGAACCACTGACGCACCGGATCGCTTTCTTTCTGCACGAACTCCTGATGTGTCGCACGGATCATTTTGCGCAGCTCAATGCCGAGGCGCACGGTGTCGTCCCACAGCACTTCGCCGGAGCGTCCCTTCATCATCTGCGCGCCCACGTCGAGACTCGCAAACAGCGGATAGAACGGACTGGTGGAGGCGTGGAGCAGAAAGAACTCGTTGAAGCGGCGATGCTCAACCCGACGACGTTGCTCGCCGAGATGGGAATCCTTGATGTGAATCTGCGAAGCCTGGCTGAACGAGGCCAGCTGCTTGTGCGTGCTTTGGGTGACGATGATGCCCGGGCTATCGGGGCCTAGATCGCCCAAGCCCATGCCGAAGCGGCCGCGGAACAGCGGATGGAATTTCATGAAGCCGGCCCAGGCTTCGTCGAACAGAATGTAGTCGCATAAATGACCGATGCGACGGATCACTTCCTCCGCCGAATAAATGGTGCCGTCGTAGGTGCATTGCTCCACCACCGCCGCACGGAAGGGCCGCGGCCGATCGGCCAGCGATTTATCCGTGACCAGCGGGTTGGCGCGAATCGATTCGCGCAGGCGGTCCTCGTCCAGCGCCTCGAGGCGCATCGGGCCGATGAGCCCGTAGGCGTTGCGCTCGGTCTCCACAAACACCGGCACCGCGCCGCCCAGAAACAAGGCGCCGTGATGCGCGGCCTTATGGTTGTTGCGGTCGAACAGCACCAGATCGCCTTCGGCGAGCAGCGCGGACAAGACCACCTTGTTAGAGGTCGAAGTGCCGTTCAAGACGAAGTAGGTGCGCTCGGCGCCGAAGATAACGGCCGCTTCGCGCTCGGCACGCTCGGCCGGGCCTTCATGGGTGAGCAGGTCGCCAAGCTGCAGAACGGAGTTGTCGAGGTCGTCGCGAAACACCGCTTCGCCCAGATGCTCCACGAAAATGCGGCCAATCGGGCTGCGGCGATAGAACACGCCGCCGTTATGACCCGGGCAGGTCCAGAGCATAT
>CANFVX010000236.1 GCA_947450495.1 Gammaproteobacteria bacterium | reverse complement strand
TGCGTGTCCTTCATGCCCAGGCGCTCGGCGTGCTGATTCATGGCGATCGCGAATGTCTCCTCGGTGCCGGACACATGTTCCGCCAAGGCCACGCTGGCGTCATTGCCAGACTGAATGATGTCGCCATGCAGGAGCAGGTCGATGGACACCGGCTTGTTCACGTCCAGAAACATGCGCGACCCTTCCTGCTTCCACGCATGCTCGCTCACAATCGTCGTGTCCTCTATTTTGATATGGCCGTTATGAATGGCATCCGCGACCGTGTAGACCGTCATGATCTTGGTGAGGCTGGCGGGCTCCGCGCGCATCGCGGAGTCCTTTTCGGCCAGCACCTGACCGGTATCGAAATCGACCAGGATAAAGGCCTTGAGACCGAGTTCCGGTGGTGCGGGAATCGCAGGCGCGTCGGCCGCCCAGACCACGCCGGAAGCAAGAGAAAAGGCACACGCCAACAGCACACTTTTGAATTTCACAGTTCCTGTCCAGCCACGTCGGTCAGGCCGCAAGGCCGACCTCATTGATTAATAAATTGATGTTCCGAAATGCCGGCATTGGCCAGCGCCTGAACCGCAGCATCGGCGCGGTCGACATCTGCGATCGGGCCAATCTGCACCCGGAACAAGGTGCGGCCGTTTGACTTGGCCTGCACCACGCGAACCGGCTCGTCGGTGGCGGCATCAGCCTTCGCTCGCAGTCGTTCGGCATTCGCCGGCTCGCCGAAAGCGCCCACCTGCAGGTACATTTTGGTGGCCTTGGCAGTTTCGATGACCGCGCCGCCCGAGAGTTCAGCATCGGGTCGATCAATCGCCTGAATTTCTACAAACGCCGTGCCCTTGGCGATGACATCGAGTTTCAAGGCCGCCGCGTAGGAGAGGTCGATGATCCGGTTGTCCTTGAACGGCCCGCGATCATTGACCCGTAACACAACATGGCGCCCGTTCTCCAGATTGGTCACTTTGACCCAGGTCGGAAGCGGTAGGAGTTTGTGTGCGGCGGTCATTTGATACATGTCATAGACCTCGCGGGTTGAGGTCAGCTTGCCGTGGAAATCTGGGCCGTACCAGGACGCAATGCCGCGCTCCACAAAGCCATTACCACTCTTGAGTACGCGGTAGGTTTGACCCAGCACCTTGTAGGTCTCGGGATTCCCGTAGCGGCTATAGCCTTCATCCGGCACCGATGGCGTTCCGCCGGCGGCAGCAGGCGGCACCGCCACCGGCGCGGGCTTGCGCGAGACGAAAAGACTGCAGCCTGCCAGCGTGAGCAGGCCAGCGCAGAGACCCAGCACCAGCAAGCGGCTTCGGATTAACCGCACACTCACGGTTGCTTGGCAGCCAAGGCCGGCCGGTGCTTCTGCGCCATCGCGTCTGCAAGTTGCGCTACCGCCAGCGCGTATTTAGGGCTGCGGTTATAGCGCGTGATCGCATAAAAATTTTTGAAGCCCAACCAGTATTCAGCACCTTCTCTGGCCTCGTAGGAGAGCAGTACGGCTGGCAGTGCCTGGTCGATCGGATCGAAAGTGCGAACGCCGGCAGCCGTGAACTGAGCCACGGTACGCTTGAGTTCAATCTTGTCGCCGGCCAACGCCGCGTTCGCGGTGCCCGGCATCACGGGCGCCACGATCGCTTGGCGGGCGACCCAGCCATGTTGTTTGAGGTAGTTCGCGACGCTGCCGATCGCGTCGTCTGCATTGCGCCAAATGTCCCGATGCCCATCGTGGTCAAAATCCACTGCGAAATTCCGGAAGCTGCTGGGCATGAACTGGGGCAGGCCCATCGCGCCGGCGTAGGAGCCCGTTGGCGTTAGGGCATCCAGATTTTCATCGCGTGCAAGCAGGAAAAAATTCTCTAGCTCGGCGCGAAAAAAGTCGGCACGCGGCGGGTAGTGGAATGCCAGCGTACCCAAGGCCTCCAGTACGCTGAAGTTACCGGTATTGCGGCCATAAAAGGTTTCGACCCCGATAATCGCGACGATTATTGATGCCGGCACACCGTATTCCTGCTCTGCGCGGGCAAGCACGGCCGCATGCTCGGTCCAGAAGCGCACACCGGCATCGATGCGTTCCGCCGTCATGAAGATCGGACGGTAGACGTACCAGGGTTTGTGTTCAGCGGGTTTGGCGATGGTCGTGAGGATGGCATCGCGCCGTTGCGCTTTGGCCAGCGTTGCGGTGAGCGACTGCGCGTTAAAGCCATAGCGCGCACTCATTTGCTGACTGAAGGCAGCGATCGCAGCGGGATCGAGACCTTCGGCGGAGGCGGAAATCGCGCACTGCAGGAACAGGGACACCAGCACTGCTACAGCGCCGCGGAATGTTTGAGGTCTCACGATGAATCGTTTCCTGCCCTGCGCGGTTGCTCAGGATTCTACAATGAAGCGTCGATGGGTTTGAATCGACATCAAGATGCCCATGCCGGTCAGCAAAGTGACCAGCGACGTGCCGCCATAACTGACCAGCGGCAAAGGCACGCCGACGACCGGCAGTTGCCCCGTGACCATGCCCATATTGACGAAGATATAGATAAAAAAAGTAAACGTGATACTGGCCGCCATCATCCGGCCGAAGTGGTCCTGCGCGTTGAGCGCAATGCTCAAGCCGCGCACCAGCACCAACAGGTAGGCCGCCAGCAACACCATCACCCCGATCAGACCAAACTCTTCGCAATACACCGCGAAAATGAAATCGGTGGCACGCTCGGGCAGAAACTCAAGGTGCGACTGCGTGCCGTTCAACCAGCCCTTTCCAGACCAGCCGCCAGACCCTACGGCGATGGTCGCCTGAATAATGTGATAGCCGGTGCCGAGTGGGTCTATCGACGGGTCAAGCAGCGTGCGGATTCGCTGACGCTGGTACTCGTGCATGCTGATCCAGCCCAGCGGCGCCATCAGCGCGGCGCCCAAGGCTGAAAAAATAATCCATCGCCAGGGAATGCCGCCGAAGAACAGCACTAGCAATCCCGCAGACATGACGAGAATTGCCGTACCCAGATCGGGCTGCTTCATGATCAGCGCACCGGGCACGGCGACCAGCAGCAAGGTAACGGCAATTAATGAGAATCGGGGCGGCAGAATTTTATCGCTCAAAAACCAGGCTACCGTGAGCGGCGTCGCCAGTTTCATAATCTCCGAAGGCTGGAAGCGCAGCGGGCCGAGTTCAAGCCACCGATTGGCGCCGCGGCCAGTCCCGATAATTTCGGTGACGACCAGCAAAATCACGCCCAGCACGTAAAATCCGGGCGCCCACCGCGCGAGGCGCTGCGGACTGACCTGCGCGATGCCAATCATCAACGTGAAACCCAGCGCCATGCGCGCGCCTTGGCGCAGCACCGTGTCCAGTGTTTCGCCAGAAGCGCTATACAGCGTAACCAGCCCGATAGCACAAATCATGAGCAATCCGCCGATCAGGGACGGATCGATATGCAACTGCGATAGCAGGGCGCGGTGCCTATCCAGACGCATCGTCGGTTCCCGGCAAAGCGAAATAAAAGTCGAACAGCTCGCGCGCAATCGGGGCGGCCGTATGCGCGCCGGACTCGCCGTTCTCCACAATGATGCCTAGCGCGAGTTTGGGTGCGTCCATCGGCGCGAAAGACAAAAACAGCGCGTGATCGCGGAGTTGTTTGGTGATGTCCTTCACGTTGATGCGTTTGTCCTGCGCGATGCCGAAGAGCTGCGCGGTGCCGGTTTTGCCCGCGTACTGATAGGCCGCGCCCTGACCCGTAGCCCGCGCGGTGCCGCGCTCGCCCTGCACGACTTCGTGCATGCCTTCAATGGCAACATTCCAGGATTCCTCGCGCTTGATCGGCACCGGCGCCCGTTCCACTGGCTTGAATGCCACGCGCTCACCGCTAATGGGTTCCTCAAACGTCTCGACCACATGCGGCGCGATCACACGCCCTCGGTTGGCGAGCACCGTGGCGGTGTGCGCGAGTTGCACCGGACTCGCCAACATAAAGCCTTGCCCAATGCCGTTAAGCAAAGTTTCACCCGGAAACCACGGTAATTTGCGGGCGCGGCGTTTCCATTCGCGCGACGGCACCAGACCAGCCAGTTCGCCCGGCAGGTCGATGCCCGTCAATGTGCCGAGTCCAAAACTGACCAGCAAATCGTGCATGCGATCGATCCCCATATCGCGGGCCAGCGAGTAATAGTAGACATCGCAGGACTCAGCAATAGAGCGAATCACATCGACGGTGCCATGGCCGGTCTTCTGCCAGCAGCGGTATTTATGTTCAGCGCCGGGCAGTTGAAAGAAGCTCGGGCAAAACGTCGTGCTATGGCGATCGCGCAGGCCCATCTCAAGCCCACCGGCTGCCATCACCGGCTTCACCGTGGAGCCAGGTGGATAAAGCCCCTGTAGCGCGCGATTAAAGAGCGGACGTTCGGGTGCGTTGCGCAGCTCGTCGTAGAGTCCGACGCTGATGCCATTCACAAAAGGGTTGGGATCGAACGAAGGATTGCTGACAAAAGCGACGACGCTACCGCTGGCAGGCTCAATCGCCACAATCGCGCCTTTTTGCCCTTCCAGCGCCTTGATCGCTGCACGTTGAAGCCGGGTATCGATCGCCAGGTGAAGCGTCTGGCCGGGCGTGGGAGGCGTGCTTTCGAGCACGCGCAGAACGCGTCCCTGCGCGTTAACCTCAACCTGTTGATAGCCCACTTTCCCGTGCAGTTCGGTCTCGTAGGCGCGTTCGATACCTTCTTTACCGATGTGGCTGGTGCCGCTGTATTCGCTCGCATCAAGACGCCGCAGTTCGTCCTGATTAATTCGCGAGACATAGCCAAGGACTGCGCCCGTTTCCGCGCCGAGCGGGTAATAGCGGGTAAGTCTGCCGGCAATGGCGAAGCCCGGAAACCGGAAGCGGTTGGCCGAGAAAACCGCGACCTCTTCTTCCGACAGATTGTCCTTCAAGGTGATGGTATCGAACCGACGATGCTGTTTTCGTTCGGTCGCAAAGCGGGCTAATTGCTCTGCGCTCAGGGAGACATAAGGCTGAATCGCCGCGAGCGCACGGTCCATCTCCTGCGTTTGTTCAGGCACCACTTCCAGATTGAAAGACGCGTGATTTTCGGCGAGAAGAACGCCGTCGCGACTGTAGATAAGACCTCGGGTCGGCGCGATTGGCACTACCTTCAGGCGGTTCTCCAGCGATAGCGTGGTGTAGTGGTCGTGGTTTAGAAGTTGCAGAAAAGCGAGGCGGCCCAGTAGCACCATAATCAGCAGCAACATGCCAATGGTTGCGACCGCGATCCGATTCTGAAAGGACACCGACTCGCGCGAGGGCGCCTTCAATTTCCTGCCACGTTTGATCATCTCGTGGAGGTCACCGCTTTACGTCGGAAATCGCGCAGTACGACATAGGCCCACGGCCAAATGCAGGCGCTGGTAATCGCGCCCAGAAGATAATCGAGGCCGTAATGCCTGGAGCCGAGCAAATTGTAGATAAGCGCCATCCCGCCCAGATAGACGAACACCATCGAGCCCACCACCAGCGACTGTTGCACCAGAGGAAAGACCCGAATGCGCTGGTGATAGAGCACCGCCAGATAACCAACGGTGGCCAGTCCCAAAGCATGCTGTCCCAGAATCGAGCCCTGCAGAACATCAAGCAGCAAGCCCACACCCCAAGCGACAAAGACCCCGACACGTTCCGGCATCGCGAGGCACCAATAAACCATGGTGACGACCACCCACTC
>CANFVX010000235.1 GCA_947450495.1 Gammaproteobacteria bacterium | reverse complement strand
TGGTCAGCACGAACTGAGGCACGTTCTGCAGATACGCGGCAACGCGATCGCCTTTACCGATGCCGCGGGCGGCCAGGGCGCCGGCAAGTTGGTCGCTCAGGCGATCGATTTCAGACACGCTGAGCGCGCTGTCGAAATAGTAAATCTGGGTGCGGGTGGGATCGGCGGCTCGGGCGGCGCGAAACATTTCCAGCGCATTGGTGAAATCGGGTTTGGCTTCGGCCGGTACGCCAGCGGGATACAACTTAAGCCAAGGTTTTTGTTCGTACGCGTTCATGCTGCTCCTCGCGAGCCTCAATGCAGGGGCCGACACCATACAAAACGTCGCCCGTAAAACAAAGTTTGCCGCGCTTAGAGCACCTGCAGGCGCTGCTGGCCGTCGTGCAGCGTGATCTCGGCGACGCTGGCGTCGAAGCTGCCGTGCTGGAAGGTCGCCACCACGATCAGCCAGATGCGCACGATGCGTGCCGGCGGTGGACCAATCGCGGCTGCCACATCGGCGTAGACCGGCCGGGATTCTGCTACCCACTGCCCAAACTGCCCGGACCCACTGCGCACCACGAAATGCGTTTCGCGCGCCGACCAGGCCTTGATCGGGCAGGCGAAGTGATGACCCGGCGGCAGGCTGCTGCTCCATATCCAGGTCAGGTCGCGACCGTCCTCAAACTCGGCGGCAACCGACACATAGTCGTGGGTGTAGGGCGTGTCTTCCGGCACTTCACTCGGATGCTGATCAACTCGCCAGCTCCAGGACAGCCGTGTGTCCGGCGTTAAGGGAAAATCGACCTCGCGCACGATGATGCCTTGGTCGTCGGCGCCGGTGAGGTGAATGCAGGGCTGGCCCTGATCGGCCTGGGCTTGTCGGTAGATCTCGGCCTGACCCGCTTCCACCAGATAGGACCAACCCGCCGGCGCGGTCAGAGGGTGGCCAAGGTGCGCGAGTTCAGCGCTCAGCGCTGCGTGATCCGCGCCCGCGGCGAGCAGGGCCGCAAGCCCCGCGCTGGCGGTGCCGCGCCAGACTAAAAGGCTGACCTCAAGCGCGCCTTCAAGCCGTGCGTAGGCCGCAAGATCGCTCGCCAGATCTCCACGGTTGTTTTGCCACATCCCCATGTAGATGCCGAGTTCGAGTTCGCCGCTTTGGTCGGCGATGAAGCTGTCGGTGTCCTGACGCAGATTGACGATGGCGCCGCCCGGCGCGACACGCGCCCACAGATGAAAGCGCGGCCCGCCGTGCAGATCGGGATGGCGTCGCGACCATTGAATATGGCCGCTGGCGAACACGCTGTAGTGCTGACCCGCCTCGAGCTTGAGACCCGTGCCCTGCCATGGCGGGGTGTTGCCGGCGAGTTGACGATGCTGATGGGCTGCCACCTGCGCGTGAAAGACCTTGGTGTCTTGCAAGGCAGTGATGACGGTGGCGATGCTTGATTCGGAATGAGAGGACATGGCGGCTTGCTCGATTTAGCGAGGATCTTCGGCGTAGGATACCGGCCACTTTCCCCATAGCCCAACGGAGCATGCCGATGATCAATTACCGCCCGCTCGAAGAAATCATCAGCGCCCAAGGCCTGCGCATCGTGTTGGTCAAAGGCTATCCGAGTCCCTGGGGGCAGGCCGCGAAAGCCATGTTTGAGTACAAGGGCCTCGATTTCCTCGTCGCCCCACAAGAAGCGGGCGGCACGAACGACGCGCTGGTGGCCTGGTCGGGTGAGAACAGCGGCCCGGTCGTGGCCTGGAACGACGAGAAACCCATCTCCCGCTGGCTCGATATCCTGATGCTCATTGAGCGCCTCGCGCCCACGCCTTCTCTCATCCCCGAAGATGCTGCCGAGCGCGCACTCATGATCGGTCTGTCCAACGAACTCTGCGGTGAACTCGGTCTCGGCTGGAATCGTCGTTTGCAAATGTTTGCGCCGGCGATGGATAGCGGAAACCCGCCGGAAGGCGTGGCGCGTATGGGTAATAAATACGGCTATCGCGCTGAAGATGTGGCGGCCGCCACCGCGCGTCTGGTCGGTCAATTGCGCGCACTGGCGGCACAGCTGCGCACGCAGGTCGGGCAAGGGCGGCCATTTTTTATCGGGAATCAGCTCTCGGCGCTCGACTTCTACTGGGTGGCATTCATGAACCTCATCCAGCTGCCGCCGCAGGAAGAATGCGAGGTTCCGGATTATCTGCGCCAGATGATTAACAGTTGCGATGAGACGGTACTGGCGGCGCTCGATCCGCTGCTGCTTTCGCATCGCGACCGCGTTTTCAAGTCCTCCTTCAAGAGCCCATGGGAGCTGTGAGTTAGCGCCCCGCCCCGGGTTTCATCATCAATTTCAGGAGTGCCGTCGATGGCTGTTCGTGCAGGTTTTGGTATTGCCAATTTTCCCTTCGATAAACCCAAAAGCTGGTTCGAATGGGTGCAATTGCTTGAACGCTATAAGGTGGATTCGGTCTGGCAGACGGACCGCCTGGTGTCGGCCGACCCCTACCTCGAAGCGGTGAGCGTGATGGCAACCCTGGCCGGTTGCACCGAGCGCATCAAGTTCGGCATGAACGCCATTGTCGCCCCGCTGCGCGACCCGCTGGTGCTGGCCAAGCAGTGCGCGACGATTGACTATCTTTCCAACGGACGCCTGCTGCCGATGTTTGGCGTGGGCTATCCCAACGCCATCGAATGGAAGACCACCAATCGTGACGCGAGCGATCGAGGCGCGCGCTCCAGCGAAATTTTCCAGCTCCTGAACATGCTCTGGACGCAGGAGTCGGTGACCTTCGAAGGCAAGTTCTATCAGTACCGCAACGTGAGCGTGACGCCGCGCCCCATTCAACAGCCGCTGCCGCTGTGGATTGGCGGTAACGCCGACGCCGCGCTCAAACGCACGGCCAAACTGGGCACCGGCTGGATCGGCGGCATCACGACGGTCGAGCAAGTCGCGCACGCCATCAACCTCATTCGCACCGAATCCACCGCGCTCGGCCGCACCATCGACGATGACCACTACGGCACCTCACTCGCGTTCCGTATCGGCACGGTGGATGACCCGGTGGTCAGCCAGTTTCCGCTGGTGCGCCGCGCCGGCATCGGCGACGAGATCGACCTGCGGCCTTTGCTCGCCATCGGCACCGTGCAGCAGATCATCGACCGCATCGAAGCCTATAAGGCGGTGGGCGCGTCCAAGTTTGTGCTGCTGCCGATCGCCATGGGCGACGCGGATGTGTTCGATCAAACCCGCCGCGCCTGCGAAGAAATCCTGCCTGCCATCCAAACCTGATTGAGAATGCTATGAGCGTGCTGCTGAAGTCTCTGGAAGAGGGCGTCCTGACGCTCACCTTCAATCGCCCCGAAGTGCTGAACGCCTACAACCGCGATTTGCATCACGCACTGCTCGCGGCCTTCGACGAGGCCGACGCCAACGACGACGTGCGTGCGGTGATTCTCACCGGCACCGGGCGCGCGTTCTGTGCGGGCGCCGATCTCAGCAAGGGCGGCAGCACGTTCAATCATCGCGAGCACTCGCGTGAAGAACATCGGGACGGCGGCGGCGAACTGACGCTGCGCTTGTTCGAGATGAAAAAGCCGGTGATTGCGGCGATTAACGGCCCTGCGACCGGCGTGGGCCTCACCATGACCCTGGCCTGCGATGTGCGGCTGGCGGTGCCGGGCGCCAAGTTCGGTTTTGTGTTCGCCCAGCGTGGGATTGCGCCGGACGCCTGCAGTTCCTGGTTTGCGCCGCGCATCGTTGGCATCGAGCAGGCGCTGAAATGGTTTTTGAGCGGCGAGATTTTTCGGAGCGAAGAAGCGCTCAGCACCGGCCTCGTCAGTGAGTTGCTCGCCCCCGAAGACCTGCTACCGCGGGCGCGCGCCATCGCCAAATTGTTCAGTGCCAAAACGAGCGCCGTGTCGGTGGCAATTGCCCGGCGTTTGCTGTGGCAGATGCTGGGCGCGGAACATCCGCGGGTGGCCTTCAAGGCGGAGTCGCAGGCCCTGTGGTACGTGGGCGGCGCGGCGGATGCGGCCGAAGGGGTGAAGTCTTTTCTGGAGAAGCGCCCGCCGCAGTTCACCATGAAAGTCTCCACCGACTTTCCGGACTGGATGTAGGGACAAGAACGGCATTCGCACATGCAGTGCACCGAGACTTTTCGCGAGCAACTCCGCGCGCGCCTCGCCGAATTCCAGCCGATTCAGGCGGCGCCCGGTGCCGGACGCGCCGCCGCCGTGGCCGTCACCATCACCGACGCGGCGTTTGGCCCTGACATTTCCGGCATGCCGCAGTTTGATGTCTGGCAATCCAACGCCGCCCTGATTCTCACCCGACGCTCTCTGCAACTCCGCGCCCATGCCGGCCAATGGGCCTTGCCGGGCGGTCGGGTAGAAGCAGGCGAACGGCCAGAGGACACGGCGCTGCGCGAAATGCGCGAAGAAATTGGACTCGCGCTCGGTGAATCCGAGGTCTTGGGGCGGCTGGACGACTTCGTCACCCGCTCCGGATTTGTGATGAGCCCCGTGGTGGTCTGGGCCGGTCCGCGGACCAGTTTCGCGCACGACCCCGCCGAGGTTGAGTCCGTCCATCGCATTCCCGCCCGCGAATTTTTGCGCGAAGACGCGCCCTTACTCGAGCCCGGCGAAGACCCCGCGCGTCCGGTGCTCCGCATGCCGGTGGGCGATTCATGGATCGCGGCACCGACGGCGGCGATTCTGCTGCAGTTCCGTGAGGTTTGTTTGCTCGGCCAACACACCCGCGTGGCGCATTTCGATCAGCCTGCGTTCGCCTGGCGTTGATGGGCGGGCCTGCTTTCTGGTCAGTCCTTAAAGCCCGAGATTAAATTTGAACTCGGACCAGTTGATATCCGGGATTGGATTGAACGGCGGATAGAAGCGGCCGTGACGGGAATACAGGCCGTAAAGCGCGGCGAACGGCTCGGTGTAGAACTTCGGCATGTCCGCGTTGCGGGCGTCCCAGCGTGGGACAGGGGCACCGGACTGCGCCTGAATGTGCGCGAGGGGAATGGGCTGGCCTTCGGCGGTGAGGGACGTCCAGCGGCGGTTGGAATCCACGAGCAGCCAGCCGCGCGCGGTGCGCACTTCGGTCACGGCGTGAGATGAGACCTGCGGGATGAGCAGCGCGGCGAGCGGGCTGTGTTCGCGCAGGGAATATAGCGAGACATGGCGCGCTTCAAAGCCGGCGGCGCGAAAGAGTTTCTCCAGCACCCGGCTGCGGTCGTAGCACAGTCCGTGGCGGGCGGCATACAGGTCTTTAGGTTCGCGCGGCCGGTCGAGCGGCAGGGCTTTATCCACCGGGGCAAGCTGGAGCACGGCATGTTGGGCGGCGAGGATGAAGTCGGTCTCCTGCTGCGGGGAGGGCTGGGCAGGTAAGGGCGAGACGCCGGTCTCGGCCAGTATCTTTTGCAGGTATTCGCGGTCTTCGTCGCTGACCGCGGTCTCCACTTGCGCCCACAGCGCCAGCCACAGGCCGAGAGACGAGACCAGCGCGAGCATCACGCGCCATCCGTCGCGGAACCTTGATGGACGCGGCGCCGACACTACGCCTGAAGACCCAGCCCTTCCGGCAGGCCGAGTTTCAGATTCATGCACTGCACGGCGGCGCCGCTTGCCCCTTTGCCGAGGTTATCCAGTCTGGCGAGCAGCAGCGCCTGCGTGTCGTTGGCGAACACAAAGAGATCGCAACGATTGGTGTCATTGCAGGCCTGT
>CANFVX010000234.1 GCA_947450495.1 Gammaproteobacteria bacterium | reverse complement strand
GCCCCGTTTTTTGTGATGGATTTCGTTTCTGGCAGGGTGCCGCACGACGATGTGACGGCCGCGCAGATCCCCGAGGCCGAAAGAATGGCCTTGAGTACCGACGTCGCCGACGTTCTCGCGCGGCTCCACCAGATCGATCCCGACGCCGTAGGGCTGGGCGATCTCGGCCGCAAGGAAAACTACATCGCCCGCCAGCTCAAGCGCTGGGCCTCGCAGTGGGAACAAACCAAAACCGAGCCCATGCCGGTGATGGAGGAGGCGTTGCGGCTGTTGAGCGAACGCGCGCCGCCGCAGGTCGGCGCGAGCATCGTGCACGGCGATTACCGGCTGGGGAATTTCATCGTGGCCAGCGGGCGGATTCAGGCAGTGCTCGACTGGGAACTCTGCACGCTGGGCGATCCGCTGGCCGATTTGGGCTATCTGCTCACGACCTGGATGGCGCCGGAAGAGCGGCGCGGCGACGCCGAAGACAGCTTGCCGACTACCGCCGGTGGCTTCAGCACGCGCGAAGCCTTGATGACGCGCTACGCCGCGCTCACCGGCTTTGATCTCGAACACATCGATTACTACCGCGCCTTTCAACAATGGCGGCTGGCCGCGATCCGCCAGGGCGTCTACAAACGCTATCTGGTGGGCGCGATGGGTAGCACGCGAGATTTCGATCTCGACGGCTATCAGGCGGTCATCGTGCGTAAGGCGGAAATTGCGGTGGCTTTGCTAGGCGGCTAGCGGGCATTCTCGCCGCGCGCTGCTTACCCCATCGCCGCCGCCATCTCATCGATCAGCGCCCGCTGCAGTGCGACCTGCCGCGCATTCGGCTGCCAGGCCTCGAACATCGCGGCGGTCGGATCCTCCACGCCGCTCGTCTCGCCCGACAGCGTCTCCATGATCGCCACCCCGCAGAACGGCACGATGGCTTCGGCGTAGCCGCCTTCGTGCACCAGCGCCAGCCGACCACCGCAGTGGCGATCGGCCACCGCCATCACTTGCTCGGTCATGGCGCGGAAGGTGCCGGCGTGCGCCAGCATGCGGGCGAGTGGATCGGCTCCGTTCGCATCAAGCCCGGACGACACCACAATCAGCTCGGGCGCGAAGCGCTCCAGCGCCGGCAGCACCAGACGTTCCATCGCGTAGAGATAAGCCTCGTGCCCGCTGCCGGGCAGCAGCGGGATATTGAGGTTGTAGCCGAGGCCGCTTCCTGCGCCCCGATCGGCCGCGCCGCTATAGCCCGGCGGAAAGCAGCCTTCCTGATGCAGCGAGATCACCAGCACGTCGTCGCGCTCGTAGAAAATGTGCTGCGTGCCGTTGCCGTGGTGCACGTCCCAGTCGAGCACCGCCACGCGCTTCAGGCCGTGCTTGGCAATCGCCGCTTCCACCGCAATCGCCACGTTGCCTAGCAGGCAGAAGCCCATCGGCGTATCCGGCAAACAGTGGTGCCCGCCGGGACGACATAGCGCATAGGCGTTGCGATACTCGCCGCTCATCACGCGGTCGACCGCATGCAGGGCCAGCCCGGCGGCCTGTTTCGCAATCTCGTAACTGCCTGGACCGAACGGCGCCACGATGCCAAGTTCCCCGCCGTTAACCTCCGACAGCGCCTTGAACTGTTCGAGATAAGTTTGCGGATGCACGCGCAGTAGTTCTGCTTCGGTCGCCATCGGCGCGCTGGTGAAGTGCAGTTTGTCCGCAAGGTCGGAAACCTGCAGCAAGGAGAGGATGCGGCGTTTCGATTCCGGTGAATCCGCCAGACCCGCGCCGGCCGGCGGCTGCACCCAGCGGCCCACGGGCAGAAAGAGTGAGAAAAGTCCCGACGTGCCGTGCCACAGGCAGCGTTCGTCATGGAAGAAAGCGGTGGGTGCGGCCATGTCGGAAACCTCTACGGTAGGGGGCGTTCGTTCAAGCGTAATCGCCGGCGCGGAAATGGAAAACCAGCAGCCAGCCAAGATAACTCCCAAAAATACCGGTTTGCGCCCAGTACATCAGGGTCGAGCGGCCTTCGAGCACGCTGTGCAGGGCGTCTGAAACATTCACCGCCGAGAGCCCGAGCACCGTGACCGTAAGCGCCACCAGCGCCGCCGGCACAGCGGCACGCAGACGCGCGGCGGTGACGAACAGGCAGAGATAGGCGATGAGCGCGAAAGCGATAATTTTGTCCTGATAGGCATAGAACGGGGTGTCGTAATAAACGAATAGCAGCGGATATTTCAGGCCAAAAAAATGCGCCACCGCCATACAGAGAAAAATGCCGGCTCCGGCCAGCAAGGAATAACGCAGAATCTTTTCGTTCATGGGAGTCCCCTTGTGATGATTGACGCGGGCAGTGTCTGGTGCCGCAGGGATTCCGGACGAGTGGCCCGCATGACAAGATTAGAAAAAATTGGGCCACATCCAAATTTGCCATGAGCACCCGCACACCAACCCCGGTCATTGCCGTGGTGGCCTTTGACCGCATCAGTCCGTTTCATCTCGCCGTGCCCTGCGTGGTGTTTGGTGACGAGCATCCGGGGGCGCCGGTTTTTGATTTTCGCGTCTGCGCCGGAGAGCCCGGTCCCTTGCGCACCACGGCCGGTTTTAGCCTCGACGTCGCCCACGGTCTGCGCGCCTTGGCCAAGGCCAGCATGATTATCGTGCCGACTTGGCGTGACCCGGCCGAAGCGCCGCCCGCCGCGTTACTGAAAGCGCTCATCGCCGCCTATCGGCGCGGGGCCAGGATTGTCGGGCTGTGTTTGGGCGCTTATGTGTTGGCCGCGGCGGGCTTGCTCGATGGTCGCCGGGCGACGACGCACTGGAGTTTTACCGCTGACTTTGCGCAACGCTTTCCCAAGGTGCAGGTGGATGCCGACGTGCTCTATCTCGACGAAGGGCAAATCGTCACTTCCGCGGGGACTGCCGCAGGTCTCGACTGTTGTTTGTATCTGCTCCGTCGTGATTACGGGGCGGCGCCGGCTAATTGCGTGGCGCGCCGTCTGGTGGTGGCGCCGCATCGTCAGGGCGGGCAGGCGCAGTTCATCGAGCAGCCCGTACCGGTCAATCTGCGCGATTCGCGATTAAGTGGGCTGCTCGACGCCGTGCGGCTACGTCTGCACGCGGCCCACAGCGTGGACAGTCTGGCGCGCGAGGCGGTGATGAGTCGGCGCAGCTTTACGCGGCACTTCCGCCAGTTGACCGGCACGACCGTGCAGCGCTGGCTGCAAACAGAGCGGCTGACGTTTGCACAGCGTTTGCTTGAGACGACAGAACAACCCGTGGAGCGGATCGCCGAGTTGGCGGGCTTCGGTTCCCCGGTATCCCTGCGTCAGCATTTCAAAAAGGTGTTGGGGGTGAATCCCAGCGTTTGGCGGCAGAGTTTCACCGGGACGTCATTGCCGTTAGCACGGCTGAGAAAAAAATCTGATGACAGGGTTTGATTTCGGGGGAAACGACAGCGCTTGCGCAGGCTTTCGATCGTGCGGTCGAGGCGCATCGTGCCGGGCAGACGGCGGCGGCGATCGCGGGGTATGAAGTGGTGCAGGCACTTTGGCCGAAAACGCGCGGACGCGCTCATGCCCTAGGCGTGTGGCGCCATGGCTGAATGCCGTCGCGTGTCGCGCATCGTGAGATACACCAGCAGCGACACTGCGATAACGCCCGTCAGGTAATAGTAAAACCCGCGCTCGAAACCGCTGGTTTTGAACCACAGCGCGATGGGCTCGGCGGTGCCGCCAAACACCGACACTGTCACCGCGTAAGGCAGGCCGACGCCGGTGGCGCGCACGGCAGTGGGAAACAGTTCGGCTTTCACCACGGCGTTGATGGCCGTATAGCCGCTCACGATCAGCCACGCGCAGGCCAGCAACAGGAATGCGGTGAGCGCGCTGTGCGTGGCCTGCAGGGCGTTGAGCAAAGGAATGGTGAACAGCGTGCCGCCCAGCCCAAACCAGATCAGCAGCGGCTTGCGGCCGATGCGATCCGACAGCGCGCCGTAGAGCGGTTGCAGGCATAGCGCAAAGATCAGCGAGCCGGCGGTGACCAGCGTGGTTTGGGTGGGGTTGAGACCCACCGAGAGCTTGAGAAATTTCTGCATGTAGGTGGTGTAGGTATAGAACGCCGTGGTGCCGCCCATGGTCAGGCCCACCACCACCATCACTTCGCGCGGATAGCGCAACAGCGCGCGCACCGAACTTGTGGGTTGTTCGTCCTTGCGCGCGGCCTCGAACTGCGGGGTTTCATGCAGATTCCGGCGCATAAACAGCGCGCTTACCGCCAGCACCGCGCCGATAACGAACGGAATGCGCCAACCCCAGGCGCGCAGTTCGTCACCGGTGAGAAACACCTGCTCCAGCAGCAGCAAGACCAGAATCGCGCACAGCTGGCCGCCGATTAAGGTCATGGGCTGGAAGCTCGCGTACAGGCCGCGCCGCTGCGGCTCTGCCATTTCGCTTAAATAGGTGGCGCTTGCGCCGTATTCGCCGCCCAGACTTAAACCCTGCAGCACGCGCGCGAGGCCAAGCAGGGCGGGCGCGGCGACGCCGATGCTGGCGTAGGTGGGCAGCAGCGCGATCATCAAGGACCCGAAGCACATCAACAGCACCGACAGCATCAGCGCTGTGCGCCGGCCGTGGCGGTCGCCAATATGCCCGAACAACCAGCCGCCGATGGGCCGCACGATAAAGCCGAACGCAAACAGGATGGCGGCGTTCAGTTGCTGCACCACCGGATCGTTGCCGGGGAAAAACGCCGGCGCGAAGTACAGCGCAAATGCGGCGTAGGTATAGAAGTCGTACCACTCCACCAGATTGCCGATGGAGCCGGTGAAGATGGCCTTGGCGCGTGCTTTGAACTCGCCGCCGCTAGTGCCTGTGGGCGGGGCCGTGGGCGGGCGGTGGTCTGCTGCGCTCTGCATGCTCGATGATTCCTGCTGGGCCCGCTGCGGGGGCGCGCTTGGCGACAGGCTCGAGTCTGCCCGCCTGTGCTCAATCCTGCAAAAGCTTGCCGCGCGTCAGGGTGTCGTCTCACTCGATCCGGCAGTCTCGGGGCTCACCCAAGCCCGGAAGAACGCCCATGAATCGCCGAGGATTTGCGCTGCTGTTGATGATGGCGCCGCTGTTGGCCTCGGCCAGCGAAATCGCCGAGCGCTTTGCCAACGACTGCGCGACCTGTCATGGCCCTGATGGACGTGGCAACGGGCCGGTGGCGGCGGTGCTCAAGATCACACCCACCGATCTCACAACGCTCGCCAAAGACGGCAGCTTCCCATACGCGCGGGTTTATCGCGCCATCGATGGCCGCGATTTACCGCTGGCCCACGGCACGCGCGAGATGCCCATCTGGGGCGATCGCTACAAGCGCGCGCTAGGCGCGCTGGGCGAGAAGGACCTTCACGAGCGCATCGATGCTCTCGTGAAGTATGTGGAGACCCTGCAGGCGCATTAGCCTCAGGCGTTGCGAATGGTCAGGCCGCCGTCGACCGGGATCGCGGTGCCGGTGATGTAGGACGCTGCCGGCAACACCAGACTCAAGGTCATTTGCGCCACTTCTTCCGGATCGCCGTAGCGGCGGAGCGCCACGCGCCGGCGCGCAAATTCCTTCTTCGCCTCATCCGGAATCTCGGCCGTCATGCCGGTGAGGATGGGGCCGGGGCAAATGCAGTTCACGGTAATCCCGCGCGAACCGAGTTCTACCGCCAGCGCGCGCGTCAGACCAATCACGCTGGTCTTGGCCGAGGTGTAGGCGCTGATCCCCTTG
>CANFVX010000233.1 GCA_947450495.1 Gammaproteobacteria bacterium | reverse complement strand
GGCAAGAGCACCTTCTCGGTGGGCGTGGTTGAACTGGCCACGATGTCGTTCACGGGCAGCGTCTACAACCTGGATTAGGGCTTCGCCCCAACGTTGAGCCGCCGGCTGCCGGGTAGGTCAGCAACCCGGCGGCCTTGTTTGCCGACGCCCTTCGATCTCCGCCACCCTGCCGCTTGCCACACTCAAATCGGCGCCTGCATAATTCGCTGACCAATCGGTCAACAATACGCGGCCCTTTCCATGAGCACCCTCACCCCCCAACAAACCGCCGAGCGCGCCCGCGACGCCATGTGGGCCCAAGATGCCACCGGTCAGGCTTTGGGCATTGCGATCACCGCCATCGCGCCGGGACGGGCCACTGCCACCATGACGGTGCGGCCGGACATGCTGAACGGTTTTGCGATCTGCCACGGCGGCTTCATCACCACGCTGGCGGATACGGCGATGGCGTTTGCGTCGAACAGCTATAACGAAGTGACCGTGGCTTCGGGGCTGGAAATCAATTTTCTCGACTCGGCCAAGCTCAACGACCTGCTGACCGCCGAGGCGGAAGAAGTCTCGCGCGGCGGGCGACTGGGCCTCTACGACGTCACCGTGCGGAACGAGGCGGGCGTGCAGATTGCCGTGATGCGCGGGCGCACCTACACCCTCAAAGGCAAGCCGGTCGCGGCGCCATCACAGCCATAAGACAGGAGCACAGCAGCGATGGGCGTGAATAAAGACCGGCGCGGCGCGCGCGATGCGATTGAAGTCGCGAGCACCGATGAAATCCGCGCGCTGCAGCTGGCGCGGCTCAAGACCACGCTCGCCCACGTCTATCAAAACGTGCCGCACTACCGGCAGGCTTTCGATGCGGCAGGCGCGAACCCGCAAGACGTCCGTGAACTCGGCGATCTGGCGCGCTTTCCCTTCACCACCAAAAGCGATCTCCGCGCCAACTATCCCTTCGGACTCTTCGCCGTGCCGCGCGAACAGGTGGTGCGTATCCACGCCTCTTCCGGCACCACCGGCAAGCCGACCGTGGTGGGTTACACGGCCAGGGACATCGATACCTGGGCCGAGCTCGTTGCCCGCTCGATCCACGCCGCCGGCGGTCGCGCTGGTGATATCGCGCATGTGGCCTACGGCTACGGGCTTTTCACCGGCGGCCTGGGCGCGCACTACGGCGCGGAGCGTTTGGGCTGCTCGGTGGTGCCGATGTCGGGCGGGCAGACCGAAAAACAAATTCAGCTCATCACCGATTTCAAACCCGACCTCATTCTTGTCACGCCCTCCTACATGCTCACCTTGATCGACGCGATGGCAGCCGCCGGCATCGACCCGCGCAGCACCTCGCTCAAGCTCGGCATTTTCGGCGCCGAGCCCTGGACCGAAGCCATGCGCGCTGAAGTCGAAGCGCGAACGGGCATCGACGCGGTGGACATCTTTGGTCTGTCCGAAGTGATGGGGCCGGGCGTGGCCTGCGAATGTGTGGAAACCAAGGACGGGCCGGTGCTTTGGGAAGACCATTTCTATCCCGAGATCATTGACCCCGAAACCGGCGAAGTGCTGCCCGACGGCGAGTTGGGAGAGCTGGTGATCACCACGCTCACCAAAGAAGCGCTGCCGGTGATTCGCTATCGCACGCGGGACTTAACGCGGCTGCTGCCGCCCAGCGCGCGCAATATGCGTCGCATCGGCAAGATCACCGGCCGCTCCGACGACATGCTGATTATTCGCGGCGTGAACGTGTTCCCCACCCAAATCGAAGAGCTCGTGTGCGCGATCGAAGGTCTTGCGCCGCACTACCTCATTCATGTGGACAAGGACGGGCATCTCGACCGCATCCAAATTGAAGTGGAACTGCGCGACGCCTCGTTTGGCCCGCAGCGCGAAGCGCTGGGCCAACTGCTGGCGCATCGCGCGAAAGAAATGATCGGGATCTCGGCCTTGATTGCGGTCCGCGATCCGATGTCGATTGAGCGTGTGAGCGTGGGCAAGGCGCGGCGCGTATTCGATCGCAGAAACGACACCTGATCCCACGTTGCCAGTACGTTTGAGGAGGCACGATGTATACCCAGGCCATGGACATTCCCAACACCGACGGTCCCACCGCGGTGCCTGCGATTAACGAGCAGGCGCGCGAAGCCGAGTTCAACGAGCGCGCCGGTCGCGGCGAAATCGTGGAAGCCAAAGACTGGATGCCGGAGGCGTATCGCAAAACGCTGGTGCGCCAGATCAGCCAGCACGCGCATTCAGAAATCGTCGGCATGCTGCCCGAAGGCAACTGGGTGACCCGCGCGCCCAGCCTGAAGCGCAAAACTATTTTGCTGGCGAAGATTCAGGACGAAGGCGGGCACGGGCTCTATCTCTACGCCGCCGCTGAAACGCTGGGCACCTCGCGCGACCAGATGCTGGACGCGCTACATACCGGCAAGGCCAAGTACTCGTCCATCTTCAATTACCCCACGCTGACCTGGGCCGACATCGGCGTGATTGGCTGGCTGGTGGATGGCGCGGCGATCATGAATCAGGTGCCGCTCTGCCGTTGCTCCTACGGGCCGTACGCGCGCGCGATGGTGCGCATCTGCAAGGAAGAGTCGTTTCATCAGCGGCAGGGTTTCGACTTGCTACTGGCCTTGTCGAAAGGCAGCGAGGCGCAGCGCGCGATGATGCAGGACGCGGTCAATCGCTGGTGGTGGCCGGTGCTGATGATGTTTGGCCCGCACGACAAGGACTCGCAAAACTCCGAGCTGTCCATGAAGTGGGGCATCAAGCGGATTTCCAACGATGAACTGCGCCAGCAGTTTGTGGACGCCACCATGCCGCAGGGCGAACTGCTGGGCGTGACCTTCCCGGATCCAGACTTGCGCTACAACGAAGCGCGCGGTCATTACGACTTCGGCGCCATCGACTGGTCGGAGTTCTGGAACGTGGTGAACGGCCACGGCCCCTGCAACAAAGAGCGCCTGCAGGCGCGGGTTGATGCGTGGGAAGAAGGCGCCTGGGTGCGCGAAGCGGCGCTGGCCCATGCCCGGAAACAGGCCGCCCGCGTGGCGGCTGCAGCGGCCTGAAGGAAACATCGATGAGCAACAACAAAGAATGGCCGCTGTGGGAAGTCTTCCTGCGCAGCCGCGCCGGACTCGATCACAAACACTGCGGCAGCCTGCACGCGGCCGACGGCGCGATGGCGCTGCAGCTGGCGCGTGACGTCTACACGCGGCGTCAGGAAGGCGTGTCGATTTGGGTGGTGCGCGCCGACCACATCCACGCTTCCGATCCGACCGACAAAGCCGCGTTATTCGACCCCATGGCCGACAAGATCTACCGTCATCCCACGTTCTATGAACTGCCGGATGAAGTGGACCACATGTAGTCCGCCATGAACGCACCGATTGCCGCCTTGAACCCCGCGCATGTGTCCTACGTCCTGCGCATCGCCGATGGTTCGCTCATCCTCGCCCAGCGGTTGTCCGAATGCTGTGGCCACGGCCCCGCGCTGGAACCCGATATCGCGCTGACCAATATCGCGCTCGATTTGCTCGGGCAGGCGCGCTTGCTGTTGAGCCACGCCGGCGCGCTCGAAGGCCAAGGGCGTGATGAAGACGCGCTTGCCTATTGGCGCGATGCGAGCCAGTTCCACAATCCCACGCTGTGCGAGTTACCCAACGGCGACTTCGCGCAAATCTGTCTGCGGACGTTTTTCTACGTCGCGTGGCAGGCGCAGCTGTGGACGGCGTTGAGCGCCTCAAAGGACGCGGCGCTGGCGGCGATTGCCGAGAAAAGCAGCAAGGAAACCCGCTATCACTGCGAGCATCTGGCCGGCTGGGTGGTGCGTTTGGGCGACGGCACTGCAGACTCCCACGCGCGGATGCAGCGCGCGCTGAACTATCTGCTGCCCTACACCAACGAACTCTGCGTTGATGACGACATCGACCTCGCCGCGGCGGCCGCCGGCATTGGCCCGTTACCGAGCAGTCTGAACGACGCGTGGACGGCGCAGGTGCAGGCGGTGCTGGCAGAGGCCACCTTGTCGTTGCCGGCGAGCACGCCGTTTCGCTCCAGCGGCCGTCGCGGTCAGCACAGCGAGGCCATGGACTACGTGCTGGCAGAGATGCAGTCGGTGGCGCGCGCGCATCCGGGCGCGCAGTGGTGACACTCGCGCTCGACACCGTATGGCAGGTGTTGGCGGGTGTGCCCGACCCGGAGCTCCCCGCGATTTCGATCACCGAGTTGGGGATTGTGCGCGAGGTGAACATTAACGACGACGTCGTGCGCGTCACCGTCACCCCGACCTACGGCGGCTGCCCCGCGACCGACGTCATTCGCGAAGACATCCACACCGCGCTGATGGCCGCAGGGGCGCGCGAAGTGGAGATCTCAATCACGCTGGTGCCCGCCTGGAGCACCGACTGGCTGAGCGATGACACCAAAGCCAAGTTGAAACGCCACGGCATCGCGCCGCCGGGCACGCTGGCGCCGGGCGTCAAGCCCCTCACGTTTCATCCGCGCATTCGCTGCCCGCGTTGCGACAGCACGCGCACCGAGGAGATCTCGGCTTTTGGCGCCACCGCCTGCAAGGCGCTGCATCGCTGCCTTGCGTGTCTTGAACCCTTCGAATACTTCAAACCGATTTAGCGCCATGGCCCAACACTTTCATCCCATCCCCGTTGCTGCCGTGACCCGCGAAGCGGAAGACGCGGTCGCCGTTCGTCTCGCCGTGCCGGCCGATCTCAAAGCCGTGTTCGCCTTCAAGCCGGGCCAGCACCTTACGCTGCGCCGGGAGCTGAACGGGGTGGACGAACGCCGCAGCTACTCGCTGTGCTCGGGCGTGCTGGACGACCAATGGCGGCTCGGGATTCGCAGCGTGCCGGGCGGCGCGTTCTCGACCTGGGCCACCGAATCGCTCCGCGCGGGCGACGTACTGGAATGCATGACGCCGGACGGCAGTTTTTTCCCGCTACTCGACGCCGCGCACGCCAAACACTATTTGCTGATCGCCGCCGGCAGCGGCATCACGCCGCTGCTGTCGATCGCGCGCTCGGTGCTGAGCGTGGAGCCGCACAGTCAGGTGACTTTGCTCTACGGCAATCGCCGCCTGTCGTCGGTGATGTTCCGCGAAGATCTGGAAGACCTTAAAAACACCTATCTGCAGCGCCTTTCCGTGCACCACGTGTTCTCGCGCGAGCCGCAGGAAATCGCGCTCGCCAACGGGCGACTGGACGCAGAGAAACTGCGCGATTTTTTAAGCGTGCTCATTCCGCCGCAGACGCTGGATGACGTGTTTCTGTGTGGCCCCAACGCCATGCTGGACGCGCTGGTGCCGGTGTTGGTCGAGGCGGGAGTCGCGGAGCCCGCAATTCACGTCGAGCGCTTCGGGGTTGATCTGGTGGCGTCTGCCACGACGGCGGCGGAAGTGCAGGGCCCCGAATCGCGAGTCACCGTGATTGCCGACGGCGTGACGCGCGAATTACGTCTCGCGGCGGATGGCGTTTCCGTGCTCGATGCCGCGCGCGCAGCGGGTCTCGACCTGCCGTTCTCCTGCAAGTCCGGCGTGTGCTCCACCTGTCGGGCGCGGCTGAAGGAAGGCACGGTGCACATGACGCGCAACTTCGCGCTGATGCAGTCCGACCTCGACGCCGGTTTTGTGCTCACCTGTCAGGCGCATCCCACCAGCGAGAAGGTGACCATCAGCTTCGACGACCGCTAATGGCCCGCGGCCGCGCTGCCAACTACGCCGAGCAGCAAGGCGCCTTGCTCGAGCACGCCGCGCGCCTGTTTGCCGCGCGCG
>CANFVX010000232.1 GCA_947450495.1 Gammaproteobacteria bacterium | reverse complement strand
CCTGAGCGCGAAGGACGGCAAAGTGGTGTGGTCGGTCAAGAACGGCGACCCCAAGCTGGGCCAGACCAATACCAACGCCCCGCACGTCATCAAGGACAAAGTCTTCACCGGTATTTCGGGCGCCGAGTTCGGCGTGCGTTGCTGGATGAACGCCTATGACCTCAAGACCGGCAAGCGCGTGTGGCGCGCCTACTCCATGGGTCCGGACGCCGACATGCTCGTCGACCCGGAAAAGACCACCTCGCTCGGTCAGCCGATCGGCAAGGATTCTTCCCTGAAAACCTGGAAAGGCGACCAGTGGAAAATCGGCGGCGGTTCAACCTGGGGCTGGTGGCCCTACGACAAAGACCAGAACCTGATGTTCTACGGCACCGGCAACCCGTCCACCTGGAACCCGGTGGTGCGTCCGGGTGACAACAAGTGGTCGATGTCGATCTTTGCCCGCGACGTCGATTCCGGCATGGCCAAGTGGGTCTATCAAATGACCCCGCATGACGAGTGGGACTACGACGGCATCAACGAAATGATCCTCGTCGACATGAAGGTGAAGGGGAAGGACCGCAAGGCGCTGGTGCACTTCGACCGCAACGGTTTTGGCTACACCTTGGACCGCGTGACCGGCGAACTGCTGCTGGCCGAGAAGTATGACCCGGCGGTCAACTGGGCCACGCACGTCGACATGAAGACGGGCCGTCCGGAAGTGGTGGCGAAGTACAGCACGCATGCCAACGGTGAAGACAACCAGTCTTCCAACATCTGCCCGGCCGCGCTCGGTTCCAAAGACCAGCAGCCTGCCGCCTACAGTCCGAAAACAGGCCTGTTCTACGTGCCGACCAACCACGTCTGCATGAACTACGAGCCGGTGAGCGGCGGCGAATACGTGGCAGGTCAGCCGTATGTGAATGCGGTGCTGAGCATGTTCCCCGCGGGCAAGGTCTCGCCGGGCCCCGAGTTCGGCAACAACGCCGACAACAACAACTTGGGCAACTTCATTGCCTGGGATGCGGGCGAAGGCAAAATCAAATGGTCGATTCCGGAACGCTTCTCCGTTTGGAGCGGCGCGCTGGCAACGGCGGGTGACGTGGTGTTCTACGGCAACCTCGAAGGCTACCTGAAGGCGGTGGATGCCAAGAGCGGCAAGCTGCTGTGGCAGTTCAAGACCCCCTCGGGCATCATCGGCAACGTCAACACCTGGGGCCACAAAGGCAAGCAGTACGTGGGCGTATTGTCCGGTGTGGGCGGCTGGGCCGGCATCGGCATGGCGGCTGGCCTGATTCAGGATTCTGAAGGCCTGGGCGCCGTCGGCGCCTACAAAGGTCTCGGCAGCTTTACCCGCCTTGGCGGCGTGCTGAGCGTGTTCAGCCTGCCGTAAGCCCGACGTCATCGTCTGGTTTGCAGTGTAAGCACTGCGTGAACCCGGCCCTCCGCAAGGGGGCCGGGTTTTCTTTATCCGGGATGCGCTAGCGCCAAGCACGGAACCTTTGAGCCGTGAGTCTGCCGAACAGTGCGCGAATCGTCGGAGATTTGAGTCGCACGGCGAGACGGCGCTGGTCGCGAGGCGTATTGAACTTTGAGTGATCGTTAATTTTCTTGGGAGAGTGCAGGTATGAGGTCAAAGCTTTTGTGGTCAGCGGTGTTGCTCGGCGTGGTTGGCAGCGCGAACGTGCTGGCGGAAGAACATGTGGTGAAAGCCGTGATCACCAACTGGGAACCGCTGGTGACCTACGCCAAGCCGGGCGACACCATTCGCTTCACGCAGATGGCCGGCCACAACACCGCTTCCATTGACGGCATGCTGCCGGCTGGCGCTGCCAAATGGGATTCGAAGATGGGCGCGGAAGGCTTCACCGTCACGGTCGACAAGGAAGGCGCCTATATCTACAAGTGCACCCCGCATATGACGACCGGCATGGTCGCCGCGATCGTGGTGGGCGACGGCGCGCCGTCCAATCTGGAAGCGCTCGATACCGCGCTGAACGATGTGCCGCTGGGCAAGAACATGGTGGCCCGCGCGATCAAGAAAATGAAAGCCGATCTGCTGGAAAAGGGCCGGATCAAGTAAGCCGCCGTTGTCGCGCGGGATGCTGTGACCGGCGTCCCGCGCAGCCAGGGTTAATGAGGTGAGGATCGCCATGACTGTTGCCCCCGTTCAAACCCGCGCGCGCTGCTTGAGCGCGCTGGCGCTTTTGATCCTCGCGGGAACGGCGGTCGCCGCCCCCGCCCCGGAAGCCGAGCCGCCGGCACTGTTCAAGGTCTGTGCGCCGCCCTACAACTTACCGATGTCCGAAAAGGATGGTTCCGGCTACGAAAACCGGATTGCCGAACTCTTTGCCAGCCAGCTGGGCGAACAGTCGACCTACACCTGGTTTCCGCAACGCATGGGCTTTGTGCGCGCCACGCTCAAGAACAACGATACCGAAGACGGCGAGTACAAATGCGACGTGGTGATGGGCGTCATCGAGAATTTTGAACTCGCGGCAACAACCCAGCCTTATCTGCATTCCACCTGGGCGATGGTGTTTGCCAAAGGGCAGGGTCTCGACTGGATCAAAACCCAGGACGACCTCAAGAAGCTCTCCGATACGCACAAGGCCGCGCTCAAAATCGGGATCTGGGATCAGGGGCCAACCACCGAGTGGGTGTCCCGATTAGGCCTGATCGAACAGGCCGAGGCCTACCCGATTATGTCCGGCGACCCGAAGCAGAATCCTGCCTACATCGTCGAAACCGAACTCATGAAGGGCAATATCAATCTCACCTTCCTGTGGGGCCCGATGGCCGGCTATGTCCAGCAGAAATTGAAGAACGCGGGGCTGGTCGTGATCCCGCTGCATAACGAACCCGGACTCAAGTTCGACTATCAGATCGCGATGGCGGTACGCCATGGTGACGAGGCGCGGCGCCAGCAGCTGGATAAGCTAATCGACAAAAATCAGCAGAAAATCGACCAGATTCTTGCCGAGTACGGCGTGCCGCTGCTGCCCTTGGAGAAGAAGAAGCGCGGGGGCGATGATGATTAAGCAGCGCCTGTTTGCGCTGGTGGTACTGGCCTGTGGCGCATCTGCCATCCAGGCAGAGCCCGCAGCGCCGGACGCCACCGAAGCACCATTTTCCACCGCCGAAAAAATGCTGTGGCTGGGCGACCAGTTGCAGGCCATCAAGCAGCCCATGGTGCTCAACTACGACTTTGAACGCACCGGCACCTATGAGCATGGGTTTACCGATACGGTCGAACTCACCATCACCAAGGTCAAGCCGAACGGCTTGAAAGATGGCGCCATCCGTTTCTTTTCCGGCGAGCGAAATTTCCCCGTGCCGCCGGCGGAAGATACCGACGCCAATCCGGTGCTGAAGGTCTACTTTCAGGGCGATGTGTACGAGATGAACCGCCTCACCGACCCCGACGGAAAATCCCGCGAGCGCTGGCGCTACTTTCAGCGTCGAATCAAATTGGCGCTCGCCGAAACGGCGGGTGTTAAACCGGTGAGCTTCGAGTTCGATGGTCAGCACTATGCTGGCCAGCAGATTACCTTTCAGCCCTACGCCAAAGATCCCAAGCGCAATGAGTTTGAGCAGTTCGCAGACAAGGCCTACAGCGTGATTGTGGCGGATCGTTTGCCGGGCTATGTGTACCGCGTCGAAACCGTAGTGCCGGGGGCGAGCGGCGAGCCGCCCTTGATACACGAAGTCTTGCAGCTGAAATCAGCGGTGGCCATGGCGCGCGAGAAAACCGCCGCCCGCTAGTCGCCGGCGACTCAGGCGGGAATCAGTATCTCGCCCATGCCGCCGTTGGCCGCATCGCCCACCCAGCGCTGCACGTTGCCCATCGCAGAGAGGCGTCCCCGCCAGCCGGGTTTAAGACTCGCCACGTGATTGATGAGCAAGGGCAGGAACGCGAGTTCAAACTCGCCGGCCAGCGTGAAGCCGGCACCGGGCGTAGCGCCCGCTTTGGCGAGCACGATCGAGCCACGGCGCATGCCAGCGCCGAGTCCGGGGCCGCAGTGACCCAGCACCACGATGCTGCCGGCCACCATCTGGCTGCCGCAGCCTTCGCCCACATTGCCGCCCACCACGATCAACCCGCGACGCATGCGCTCACCCGCACGGCGGCCTAGATGCCGCCCAATGATGATGCTGCCGTTCTTCATGCCGGTCACATCGCCCGGCGCCGGACCGCCCGCAAAATCCCCGGCGCTACCGCTGATTTCAATCAAGCCGCCGCGCATGCCTAGCCCCACGCCGTCACCCGCATTGCCGCTGATGCGAAGGACGCCACCTCGCATCCGCAGGCCCGCTTCATCGCCGCAGTCGCCGTTCACCTGCAGGAGGCCGCCGCAGAGGCCGTAGCCGAGGCGGTGAAGATTGCGTGTGGCGTTTTCGATCGTCAGTGCATCCTCAGCGGCCTCGCCGCTGACCTCAAACAAATCGCCCAGCACCACGCGCTTGCGACCCTGTTGCAGCTTGAGCGCGCGGATTTGCGCCACCCGCTTTCCCGCGAGTGCGGCCGGCGTGAGGGCCGACATATCCAGCGCAAAATCTGGCGCATCGACCAGGGTTAGCGTGAGCCCGCTCATTTCAGTATCTGCCGCAGCTTGAAGTGGAAAGGCCCCAGATTGCCGCCGTAGTTGCCGGCGCTGATGGCGACGATGCCGCCCTTGCGGCCGCGCGTGCAGGCGGCGCGGATGCCGACGCGCGTGGCTTCGTCGATGGCCTCTGAGGTGAGGCCGTCGATGACGATTTCCAGCACCGCGCCCACGGACTCGGGCAGGGCCGAATCCACCACGCCCTTCAGCGTGGGGCAGTAGCGGTGATTGGTGGATGCCGGCAGCGTTTTGTATTTGGAGCCCACCTTGGAGCCGGAGCGCACTACGCCGCCCGGGAAGGGCATGATGACCTCGCGCACCTTGCGCATGGCGGTGATGGCGCGCTCGCTGGCGTCCAGCGCCTGCGCCTGGGTTTCGGCCAGAATCAGAAAATTGCCGCCGCCCACCGCTTTGGTCACGCGGGTGGTTTCCTCGCAGACAAATTCGCCGTCCATCACCGGCACGCGCCAATAGCGCTTGGCGCCCAATTTTTTCGAGATCTGATAGCCGTCGCCGAAGTAGCGCAGCGTTTTCCCCAGCGGCAGCGGATCACCCGTTTCGATGCCCGCGTAGCAGGCGCTGGTGGGCGAGGTCAGCACGCATTGGCCGACGCGATTCTGCAATTGTTTGGTGAGTTCCTTATTGCTCATGGCAAACAGCAACACCGCCACGCCGGGCCGCCCGTCGGGCGTTTCCGATCGTTTGAGCTGGCGCTCGATCGCCGCCTCGCAGCCGCAGGCGATGACCGAGGTGGCAAAGCCGGTGAGCGCGTTCGCCGCATGGTTGGCCCACACCGCGTTGTGGGCGGTGATGATGAGGCGCGTGGCCTTCATCGGAAAGGCTTCGGCGAAGGTGTCTTCGATAAAAACGCCGTTGATTTTCATGCGTCGCGCCGGGTGTGATGGACGATGAGTTGGCCGCGCCCCTCGCCGTCGATTTCGCCGGCCGCCACCCGCAAATTCTGCGGGCGCACGGTCATGAAGCGGCGGTAGTAGTCGTTGATCTGGGCTTCGACGCCGCGGTCGTAGTCGGGTTTCACCACGTGCGTGGCGCCGGTGGGCGCGGCCACAAGCTTGCCGTCGCGCACAATCAGTTCGCCCGCCTTGAACACGAAGCGTGGGCGCTGAAACATCCGCTCGCGGTCCGGGTGGTCTTCGTACACCGTCACGTCACCGCGCGCGCCAAGGCCCAAATG
>CANFVX010000231.1 GCA_947450495.1 Gammaproteobacteria bacterium | reverse complement strand
GCCAGCGCCATCTTGGCGCCCACGCCGCTCACCTTCAGCAGGCTTTGAAACAGTTCGCGCTCGGCCAGCGTGGCGAACCCGTAAAGACTCTGGGCGTCTTCGCGCACCACCAGATGCGTATGCAGAATGACCTCGGTATTGAGCTCGGGCAGCGCCCACACGGTGGTCATGGGTGCGTCCACTTCGTAGCCCACACCGTGGCATTCCACCAACAGTCGCGGCGGGCGCTTCTCGATCAAAAGACCGCGTAGGCGGCCGATCACAGCCAGCGCCCCGCCCGAGCCCCGCGCGCGCCGCTGGCGGCGATAGCAGTGAGGCTTTGACGCGTATGACCGTGGCAGAGCGCCACGCCGAGCGCATCCGCGGCGTCCGCGCGCAAGGTCCCCTGCATCGACAACAAGACTTTCACCATGTGCTGCACCTGATCCTTGGTGGCGTGGCCGCGGCCGACCACCGCCTGTTTGATTTCATTCGGCGAGTATTCGTGCACCGGCAGCTCGCACATCGCCGCCGCCACAATCGCCGCGCCACGCGCCTGACCGAGCTTGATGGCGGAATCGGCGTTGCGGTTCATGAAGATTTTCTCGATCGCCACTTCATCTGGCCGATGTTCGCGAATCACCGCAGTCAGCCCGATAAAAATCTCGCGCAGACGCTCGGCGAGTGGCAGGTCTGCCATGTCCACGCAGCCGCTCGCCACATGCACGCTTTTGTTTTTCTCCATCGCCACCACGCCGTAGCCCGTGACGCGCGAACCGGGGTCGATGCCGAGAATCAGCGTCATCGAGCGGCGACGCTGCGCGCGAGCGGCTCAAGCATCGTTATTCCCGAAGACCTGTTGCTTCTGGGCGGCGGAAAAATCGAGCAGACGCTTGATGGGCAACACCGCACGCGCCGCGAGCTCGGCGGAGACCTGAATCTCGTTGCCGCCGGTGCGCAGCGTGTGCGCCAGTTTGCGCAGGCCGTTCATGGCCATCCACGGGCAGTGCGCGCAGCTGCGGCAGGTGGCGCTATAGCCGGCGGTCGGCGCTTCGAGCAGGATTTTGTCCGGCGCAGCCTGCTGCATTTTGTAGAAGATGCCGCGATCGGTGGCGACGATGAAGGTCTGCGCGGGCAAGGTTTTCACCGCCGTAATGAGCTGCGAGGTGGAGCCCACCACATCGGCCAGCGCAATCACCGACGGCGGCGATTCCGGATGCACCAGCACTTTGGCTTGCGGGTGAGTGGCGATTAAGGCTGCCAGCTCCTGGCCCTTGAACTCCTCGTGCACGATGCAGGCGCCGTTCCACAGCAACATGTCGGCGCCGGTATTCACGCGGATGTAGTCACCCAGATAGCGGTCCGGTGCCCACAGAATCTTTTTGCCCTCGGCGTGCAGATGGCGCACCACATCGAGCGCGCTGCCAGAGGTCACCATCCAGTCGGCCCGCGCCTTCACCGCCGCGCTGGTATTGGCGTAGACCACCACGGTGCGGTCTGGATGCTGGTCGCAGAAAGCCGCGAACTGATCTGCCGGGCAGCCCAGATCGAGCGAGCACTCGGCGCCCAGATCCGGCATCAGCACCCGCTTTTCGGGATTGAGAATCTTGGCCGTCTCGCCCATGAAGCGCACGCCCGCCACCACCAGCGTCTGCGCCGGATGCTCGTGGCCAAAGCGCGCCATATCAAGAGAGTCGGAAACGTAACCGCCGGTGGCTTCGGCCAGCGCCTGCAGGTCAGGATTGGTGTAGTAGTGGGCGACCAGCACCGCGTTCTCGCGTGCCAGCAGCGTGCGGATTTCAGCGGTGAGCGCTTCGCGCTCGGCGTCGTCCAGGCGCTCGTTCAGGGTGGGCGGCACGTGAAACACCGGCAGCGGCAGGTTGACGGTGTGCGTGATGGTATCGGCGTTCATCTGGCGAACCTCCGCTGGTGGGCGCTCACAGGGCGCGAATCGTTCGCGGCCTTCCGGCCGCTCCCACAAGTGCGCGAAACGCGCGTTCCGCTTGCTCGCCGCAGCCCCGTTTTCGCGCCGCGGCGGCAGTGCTCAACTCTGCGCGGGCGGCGCTCCCTCGGCGCGCCGCAAGCGGATCCCCAGCTCGCGCATCTGCAACTCCCCAACCGGCGTGGGCGCGGCGGTGAGCGGGCAGCTGGCGGTTTGGGTTTTCGGGAAGGCGATGACTTCGCGAATCGAGCGCTCGCCAGACATCAACATCACCAGCCGGTCGAGACCGAAGGCAATGCCGCCGTGGGGCGGCGCGCCGAACTGCAGCGCATCCAGCAAAAAGCCAAACTTCTCGCGGGCTTCTTCTTCGCCAATCCCCAGCAGGCCAAACACCTTCGACTGCATGTGCTGGTGATGAATACGAATCGAGCCGCCGCCGATTTCGCTGCCGTTCAGCACCATGTCGTAGGCACGGGACAGGGCCGCACCGGGATTGGCCACCACGGCATCGGCATCTTCGTGCGGCGCGGTGAAGGGATGATGGAGCGCGACCCAGCGCTTGCTGTCGGCGTCCCAGTCGAACATCGGGAAATCCACCACCCAGATCGGACGCCAGGCGTTCGCCACGAGGCCCAAATCCGCCGCCACCTTATCGCGCAGCGCGCCCAGCGCGGCGTTCACCACGCGAGTTTCGTCGGCGCCAAAGAAGATGAGGTCGCCGGTGACCGCGCCGGTACGGGTCATGATGGCTTCCACCACGTTATCCGGCAGGAATTTGAGGATGGGCGACTGCAGCCCGTCGCGACCGGCAGCGGCGTCGTTCACCTTGATATAGGCCAAACCCTTGGCGCCATAAATGCCGACGAACTCGGTATAGGCGTCGATCTGGCTGCGCGAGAGCGCGTTACCCCCCGGCGCCTTGAGGGCGGCGATGCGGCAGTTGGGATTGTTGGCGGCGGCGGCGAAGACCTTGAACTCGATGTCGCGCATGACATCCGCCAGTTCCACCAGCTCCAGCGGGTTGCGCATATCCGGGCGGTCGCTGCCAAAACGATGCATGGCTTCGGCGTAGGTGATGCGCGGGAAAGGATTCGGCAGGTCCACGCCCTGCACTTCTTTAAACAGCTCGCGAATCATGCGCTCCATCAGCGCGGTGACCGCCTGTTCGTCCACGAAGGACATTTCAATATCGAGCTGGGTGAATTCCGGCTGACGATCGGCGCGCAGGTCTTCGTCGCGGAAGCAGCGAACAATCTGATAGTAGCGATCGAAACCCGCCACCATCAGCAGCTGCTTGAAGAGCTGCGGCGACTGCGGGAGGGCGAAGAACTTGCCGTTGTGTACGCGGCTCGGCACCAGGTAATCGCGCGCGCCTTCGGGCGTGGCCTTGGTGAGCACCGGGGTTTCAATATCGAGAAAGCCGGCATCGTCCAGAAACCGCCGGAAATACCGTGCAACCTTGGCCCGCAGCAGCATGTTGTCGCGCATGCGGGTGGTGCGGAGATCCATGTAGCGATAGCGCAGGCGGGTTTCTTCCTGCACGTTCGGGTCGTCGAGCTGGAAGGGCGGCGTGTTCGCCGTGTTGAGAATTTCCAGCTCCCGCACCAGCGCTTCCACCTTGCCGGTGCCGAGATTGGGATTGATGGTGCCCGCCGGACGGTGGCGCACCTTGGCGCGGGCCAGCAGCACATATTCGCTGCGCGCCCGCTCCGCCAGCGCGAAGGCTGCCGGGGTATCGGGATCGATCACGATTTGCAGCACCCCCGCGCGGTCGCGGAGGTCGATAAAAATCACGCCGCCATGGTCGCGGCGGTGATGCACCCAGCCGCAAACGGTGACTTCCTGATCGATAAGGTCTTCGGTGACGTCACCGCAATAATGACTACGCATGGGCTTTACGGCTTTTGGCTACTGGGGAATTGGGGAAGGGCGGGCGCGAGCATTCGGGAGTGCCGCCCCGGAGCAGCCCTCATGATACGGGCCCGCTCCTAGCTGCTGCAACGCGAGAGGTTGGCGCGGGCCGCGCGCTCAGCTCGCGTCACCGCCGCTGCTGGCAGGTTTGGTTTCCGCCGGGGCCGGGGCGGGCGTGGCGGCGGTTTCGGTTTTGGTGGTGCTGCTCGTGGTGTCGCTGGACTCGGCCTTCGGGGCCGTCTTGCCCTTGTCCCGGAAGTCCGTCACGTACCAGCCCGAACCCTTCAGGGCGAAACCGACGGCGGAGATCTGTCGGGCCAGATCGGGCTTGCCGCAGTTCGGGCAGTCCTTGAGCGCGTCTTCGGACATCTTCTGCACGGCATCTAGCCGGTGCCCGCAGGCACCACAAAGATAGGAATACGTAGGCATGTGGCTCTCTTTGGCAAATCTGAATCAGGAAACTGCGAGGGAAGATAAGGTCGTGACCGGGATTTTCAAGGCAGAACAGGATTAGCGCCAGCGTTGCCGCTCGCCACGATGCAGCGCTGCCGCATTCTTGCTTGGTCTACCGGGGATGATTCGCTATCATCCGCCCTCCCCGCGCCGGCCCTCGTTGGCTGGCCACTCCGCACGCGCCGTTAGCTCAGCTGGTAGAGCACCGGACTTTTAATCCGAGGGTCGTAGGTTCGAATCCTACACGGCGCACCATTTGAAGCTCGAAAATCACGCTTCCGCGCCCCTACTCGCCATCAACGCAGTTGCGTCTTGGGCCATGGGGTCGACAGCTTGACGAATTCGCGCCCCGTCCGCCTCGCATCAATCTCGGCCAAACCCCAAGCGATTGACGCAAACCCAACCCAACGCACGCCATGTGCCGGCGCGAAAGATTAAAACTGGGCGCTCAGGAGCCTAGCGCCGTGGTGGTCTGGCTCCAGCAACATCCGACTATCGGATGCGGAGCAAGGCCAGCATGTCAGAGACTCTTTTCGATCGGCTCGGCCAATGGTCGCAGGCCAGTCTGCAACTCAGCGGCGACGACGCGCTCAACGCCGTCGTCGACGCGTTCTACAGCAAAGTGCTTGAAGACCCCCGTCTGGTGCCGTTTTTTGAAGGCGCGGACATCGCGGCGCTCAAGCGGCATCAGTTTAATTTCATGCGCTTTGCCTTCAGCGAGGGCAGGGTCGGCAGCTATTCGGGACGGAATATGCGTCAGGCGCACGAGCGGCTAATGCGCGAGAAAGGGCTCACCGGCACGCATTTCGACTATGTCGCAGAGGATTTGGTGGGCACGCTGCAGCAGTTCAAGGTCCCGCAGGACATCATCGACGGCGTGGTGGCGGCGGTTAGCCCGCTCCGGGTTCACTTCGAACCTGCCGCGTAAGGCACAACGCCTGCCCGGCCGCCCTCACACCACCTTCACCGGCACGCATAGCTGATACCCCGTGGTGCGGAGCGCGCGAAGGATAATCCCGTCAAAGCCCACGGCCTTGAAGCTTTGGCGTAACCGCACCATGCGGACTTCGAGCGCGGCTTTGGTGTAGGTGTCGGGGTCTTCGCGCATGGCTTCAATGAGTTGCCAATTCTCCAGTCGATTGCCCGGCGCCAGCGCCAGAGCACTCAGCATGAGGGCGGGTCGTTCGCCAATCGCGACCTCGCCGGCCGGCCCGTGGAGGGTCAGGGTGCGCTGATTGAGCGTAGCGGGGGTGTTACCGGGTGCGGCAGGAGAGGACGGCGGCACCCGGCGCCGAATCACGGCATTAATCACGGCGAGCAGTTCGTCGGGATGCGTAGGCTTGGAGACAAAGGCGTCGGCGCCGGCGCGATAGCACGCCAGCCGATCCGCCACCTGGTCGCGCGAGCTCACCACCACGATGGTGAGATGCGGACAGGCTTCCCGATACCGCCCGAGCAGGCTCACGCCGTCTTCGCCGGGCAGATTGAGGTCGACCATCAGCACATCGATGAGCGGGTCCAGAGCCTCGTCGCTGAGCGCTTCGGCAG
>CANFVX010000230.1 GCA_947450495.1 Gammaproteobacteria bacterium | reverse complement strand
TTGGCGACCTTGCGATACGGAGTTTCGAGGAACCCGTACTTGTTGGTGCGCGAATAGACGGCCAACGAGTTAATCAGCCCGATATTCGGACCTTCAGGCGTTTCGATTGGGCACACGCGACCGTAGTGGGTCGGGTGTACGTCGCGCACTTCAAAGCCCGCCCGTTCGCGGGTAAGACCGCCCGGCCCAAGCGCGGAAACACGGCGCTTGTGGGTAACCTCGGACAGCGGGTTGTTCTGGTCCATGAACTGCGAGAGTTGGCTGGAGCCGAAGAACTCTTTAATAACTGCAGACACCGGCTTAGCGTTAATCAGTTCCTGCGGCATGATGCCTTCGGACTCGGCGAGGCTGAGGCGCTCTTTCACAGCGCGCTCGACGCGGACGAGGCCGACGCGGAACTGGTTCTCGGCCATTTCGCCCACGCTGCGGACTCGGCGATTGCCCAAGTGGTCGATGTCGTCGACGGAACCGTTGCCGTTGCGGATATCAACCAGCGTTTTCATCACATCGACGATGTCTGAACCGTAGTTCGACAGCGCTTTCTTCACGTCGCCGAACGGGAGGCGGGTGCCGTCCTTGATGCCATCAAGGCCGGGGAGGCGACGCAGTTCGCCGGGCAGACTCGTGATCGAGATTTGGGTAGCGTCGTCCGGGTTCTTGAGTTCCTTTGTGAGCAAGGCGGTGAAGTACCGCCCGTCCAACAGAATTTCCGGCACTTCGCTGCCAGGGCGTTGCACGCGGCGATTGAATTTCATTCGGCCCACTGCCGACAGGTCGTAGCGTTCTTGCGTGAAGAACAGGTTTTTGAACAGGTTTTCCGCAGCGTCCTTGGTCGGCGGTTCGCCGGGGCGCATCATGCGATAGATTTCCACCTGCGCCTCAAGCTGGGTACGGGTGGAGTCAGCGCGCAGGGTTTCAGAAATGTACGCGCCGTGGTCCAGGTCGTTGGCGAAGATGGTTTCGATCACACCCACTTGAGCGGCGGTCAGCTTGTTCAGCAGATCTTCGGAAATCTCGGCGTTGGCCTCACCCAGCAATTCGCCGGTGTTCTTGTTGACGATATCCCTTGCTAGAACGCGTCCAACGACGAAGCTGCGCGGGACATCGATCGAGTCCATCGCCGCCTTTTGAATGTCGCGAATATGGCGAGCCGTGATGCGTCGCTCCGCCTCAACAAGCACTTTGCCGGCGCCATCGACAAGGTCGAAGTCCAGCGTAACGCCGCGCAGGCGCTCGGGGACCAGTTTGAGGGTGAGCGTCTTGTCTGAGATGGTAATTTGGTCACGCTCGAAGAACTTTTCGAGCATCTCCTCGGCGTTGTAGCCGAGTGCGCGCAACAGCACCGTGGCGGGAATCTTTCGGCGACGATCGATGCGAACGAACACCAGATCTTTTGGGTCGAACTCGAAGTCGAGCCAGGAACCACGGTAGGGAATGACGCGGGCCGAAAACAGCAGTTTCCCGGACGAGTGCGTTTTGCCTCGGTCGTGGTCGAAAAACACACCCGGCGAGCGATGGAGCTGGGAGACAATGACGCGCTCGGTGCCGTTGATCACGAATGTGCCGTTCTCGGTCATGAGCGGAAGTTCGCCCATGTAAACCTCCTGCTCCTTGATCTCGCGTGGCGCGCGATCGGGGCCGGAGGTTTCTTTATCAAATAGGGCCAGGCGGACTTTTACCCGCAGAGATGCGGCGTAGTTAAGGCCGCGAATCTGGCACTCTTTCACGTCAAAGATGGGGGCACCCAGACGGTAGCTGTCGTAATGCAGGACCGCGTTCCCTGAGTAGCTTTCGATCGGGAAGACGGATCCGAAGGCCGCATGCAAACCCATGTCTTCGCGCCGGTCGGCCGGCACAGATTCCTGCAAAAAGTTACGGTAGGACTCAATTTGAGTCTCGAGCAAATAAGGCACCTCAAGAACGGCGCGGCGCTTCCCGAAATCCTTCCGTAAACGTTTTTTCTCGGTGTATGAGTAGGGCATGTTCGTCCTCTGATTACCTGACAACACTGTCACGGGAAGGCTCGTAGCGGCGTTGGGGCGCCGAGCTTCCTACCGATGACGAAAGAGCGAACGCCGCCCGCCCTGACCGCGCTGAGCGGCAGGGGTGGCGGCGTTGCGCGCGGGCCGATAGCCTCATCGATCTTACTTGAGGTCGACTTTGGCTCCGGCTTCTTCCAGCTGCTTCTTGATGGATTCGGCTTCGGCCTTGGGAGCCGCTTCCTTAACCACCGACGGGACGCCTTCAACCATGTCCTTGGCTTCTTTGAGGCCCAGACCGGTGATGGCGCGAACCGCCTTAATAACGTTGACCTTGTTTTCGCCAAAGCTGGTCATGACGACGTCAAAGTCTTCTTTCACTTCCGCCGGAGCGGCACCAGCGTCGGCAGCCATCATCATCGGAGCTGCAGCAACAGCGGCAGCGGACACGCCCCATTTTTCTTCCAGCGCGGAAACGAGTTCCGTCACTTCAAGAATGGTAAGGCTGCTCAGGGCGTCGATCAGTTCGTCTTTTGAAAGGGCCATTTTTTACTACTCCTCAAACAGATATTCAGATTGAAAGGCTTATGCAGCTTGCTGCTGGTCGCGATAGGCCGCGAGGACGCGCACAAAGGCGGCGCCTGGCTCGGCCAAGGTACGTACCAGCTGGCTTGCAGGTGCCTGAAGCATGCCAAGCAGGTTAGCTCTAGCTTCATCAAGGGTCGGAAGCGTAGCCAGCGCCTGAAGGTCTTCCGGCCCCCGGACCTGTCCACCGAAGGCAATTGCCACCGTTACAAGCTTCTGGTTTTCCTTGGCGAAATCACGTACGACACGTGCGCCGGCACCCGGGTCATCGGCGGAAAAGACCAGCACCAGCGGGCCGGATAATTTTTCCGTGAGGCACTCGAATGCCGTTCCAGCTACGGCGCGTCTCGCCAAGGTGTTTTTCACCACCTTGACGTACACACCTGCCGCACGAGCCTTGACGCGTAGAGCGGTCATCTGCGAGACGCTCAGACCGGCGTACTGAGCCGCGATAGCAGCTTGGGCCTTACTGGCGACGGCATTGACCTCGTCAACGATTGACTTCTTTTGCTCTAAAGTCAGACTCATTTACTTCTCCTGGCTCAACACCCGGATGACTCCGGGGGTTATGCCGATTGGTTGTCGGCGGAGGTCGCCGACGCCCTGTTAACGGCGTCCTGAGCAGGTTGATTCCTGTTTTGGGAGCACCGTCTGCGCAGGCCAGCCCGAGGGCTAATTAACTTGCTCGCGGTTTGCTCGGACGCTTCCCGTTGGGAAGGTCGGCGCACCTATTCACAAGGCCTACGGTCTTTGACGTCTGCCGGCCGAAACCGACAGTCCAAAGTTCCTTAAAATTCCAGAATAGCTAACGCTGCGCGCTTAAACCGTTTCAACGGACGCGCGGTCTACTGCAATGCCGGGTCCCATCGTGCACGAAACCGTAATCTGGCGCAGGTAGATGCCCTTCGCCGTGCTCGGCTTGGCTTTTTTGAGGTCGCTCAAAATGGCCTCAAAATTTGCTTTCAGCGCCGCCACTTCAAAAGAAGCTTTGCCGATGGGGCAGTGGATAATGCCTGCCTTGTCTGTGCGGTACCGAATCTGGCCGGCCTTTGCGTTCCTGACGGCGCCGGCGACGTCGGGCGTCACTGTTCCCACCTTGGGATTCGGCATCAGGCCACGGGGACCCAGAATTTGGCCAAGTTGACCCACGATTCGCATTGAGGCCGGGGTCGCGATAGCGACGTCGAAGTTAATGTTGCCCGCCTTGATCTGCTCGGCCAGGTCTTCGAAGCCCACTACGTCGGCACCGGCCGCACGGGCTGCCTCGCCATCAGCACCATCAGCAAACACTGCAACGCGCACCTGCCTACCGGTGCCGTGCGGCAGGACGGTGGATCCACGGACCACCTGATCGGACTTACGCGGGTCAACACCGAGATTGAAGGCGACATCAACGGTCTCATCGAACTTGGCGGATGCGACCGTTTTAATCAACGCAAGGGCATCCTCAATCGCGCGCGGCTGATTGGGGTTGCCCAACTTTTCAAGCAATGCGCGACGGCGCTTTGATACGTATGCCATGGCTTAGTTCCCTTCCACTTCGAGGCCCATGCTACGGGCGGTTCCGGAAATCGTGCGGAGCGCGGCCGCCATGTCGGCAGCGGTCAAATCGGGCATCTTGGTTTGCGCGATTTCCTGGACCTGAGCGATGGTGACTTTACCCACTTTGTCCTTGTTGGGGACGCTGCTGCCCTTCGGGACCCCGGCCGCTTTGCGGAGGAGGACGGAAGCCGGCGGGGTCTTCGTGATAAACGTAAAGCTCTTATCCGAGAACACGGTGATCACAACCGGGATAGGCATACCCTCTTCGAGGGTTTGGGTTCTCGCGTTGAACTGTTTGCAGAACTCCATGATGTTCACGCCTTTTTGACCTAAGGCGGGACCGACAGGCGGGCTCGGGTTGGCTTTGCCAGCAGCAACCTGGAGCTTGATATACGAGTCTATCTTTTTTGCCATTTTGGCTATCTCCGCGAGTCCAAGCGCCTTCCGGCTCCCCGCTTTGCGTTAGTTTCTACTTCTCATGAACCTGCTCTAAGCCGGTCCTCTCGAACTCAATCTTTAGAGACCTGTCCGAATTCGAGTTCGACCGGGGTTGAGCGGCCGAAAATTGATACCGCTACACGGAGGCGGCTCTTGTCGTAGTTGACTTCCTCAACCACGCCATTGAAGTCTGTGAAAGGGCCATCGATGACTCGAACGACTTCCCCCACTTCGAACAGCACCTTCGGTTTGGGCTTCTCAACACCCTCCTGAATTCTGTCCAGAATGTTTTGCGCTTCTCGCTCAGAAATAGGGGTCGGCTTGTCGCTAGTCCCGCCGATAAAGCCCATCACCTTGGGACAATCTTTCACGAGATGCCAAGAGGACTCATCCATATCCATCTGAACGAGTACGTAACCCGGGAAGAACTTCCGGTCGCTTTTTCGCTTCTGACCGTCCCGCATCTCCACCACTTCTTCGGTGGGGACCAGAATTTGACCAAATTTGTCGTCAAGCCCACTGCGTTTGATTCGATCCTCAAGCGAGCGCTTGACCTGATTTTCGAAGCCGGAGTAGGCATGAACGACGTACCAGTGAAGCGCCATGCGATCTAACTCCCTTGTCCAAGCAACCAGCGAGTGAAGCCGCCTAGAAGCATGTCCAGAATCCAGAGAAAAAGTGCGGTGACCACCACGATCGCGATAATCACGCCTGTTGTTTGAATCGTTTCTTGCCGGGAAGGCCAGACGACTTTCTTGACCTCGACCTGTGTGTCACGCCCGAACGCGATTAACTGCTGTCCAGGCCCCGTTAGCAGAGCAATGGCGGCGGCACCGCCTAATGGCGCAAGCAGAGCGAGCAAGCGCAAGAGGCGCCCGCTATCGGCCAAGTAGTAAAACGCCATCACCCCAAGGGCGGTGAGTACGGCAGACCCTCCGAATTTCACGGCGTCCGTCGATGTGCGGCCAACTTTGTGTTCTACATTCATTTGTCTGGATACTCGGGCGCCTGCCCCTGCCGGATGCGCAGGGATGGCAGGCCAGGAGGGTCTCGAACCCCCAACCTGCGGTTTTGGAGACCGCCGCTCTGCCAATTGAGCTACTGGCCTGTGCTTTAACTTTCAAACAACGTTGCCCGACCGCAAGTGGGGCCAGAGGGCCCCACCTACGTCTCATCAAGCGATGATTTTGGCGACGACGCCGGCACCGACGGTACGGCCACCTTCGCGAATCGCGAAGCGCAAACCTTCTTCCATCGCAATCGGATTGATCAACTGCACCGTCACTTTGATGTTGT
>CANFVX010000229.1 GCA_947450495.1 Gammaproteobacteria bacterium | reverse complement strand
GATGCTGGCGCTGTCGATTTTATTCCCAAGCGAGCGCTCCAGTACGGCTCTGATGGCGGCAGTGCCTCGGCCTTGCGCGATAGACTGCGCGCCATCCTTGGGGAGGTCGTGCCCGCGTCGGCTGTCGTCGCGCCGCGCGCGGCTGTGCGTATGTCAGAGGCGCCTCCCCAACAAACTGCGTCTAGCACCAATTCAAGCCCTGATTTTCGGGACTACAGTCTGTTAGTCATCGGGGCTTCCACGGGCGGACCGGCACTGTTGGGTGAGTTGATGGGCGCTTTCCCGGCCGATTTCCCTGTGGCGGTGCTCATTGCCGTGCATATGCCAGAGCCATTCATCGCGTGCTTCGTTGAGCGTTTGGGGCGCCGAAGTCGTTTGCCGGTGGTTCAGGCGGTGCATGGGACACCGTTACCGCCCGGCACTGTGGCCTTGGCGCCCGGGGGCATGCAGACGCGCGTGAGTCGTGCTACTGGCAAAATTTACCTCGACGTACAGCGAGCACTCCCCGAGGAAATTTATAAGCCAAGCATCGACATCACACTGACGAGCGTCGCCGCGCAGCTGGGTAAAGAGGCGTTGGCAGTCATTTTGACTGGTATGGGCAGTGATGGCTGCGAAGGGGCACGGGCGTTAGTGGCCTCGGGCGGTAAGGTCTGGGCGCAGGATGAAGCCTCCTCGGCGGTTTTCGGCATGCCCGCGGCCGTGATTCGCGCAGGTCTCGCCTCTGATGTGCTCTCGCCAACGGAACTGGCTAACCGCTTACGCAGGAGTCGCTGAACGTGGATGTCTTAAGTCTCTGCGGGATTGCGCTGGCGTTTGCAGCGGTGCTGTTTGGGCAGTATCTGGAAGGCGGTCAACTTGTCACGCTGTTTAACGGCCCTGCGCTGCTGATTGTTTTGGGAGGCACCCTCGGCGCCACCATGTTGCAATCACCTTTCGGGGTGTTTTCGCGCGCATTGCGAATTGCAGTCTGGGTGGTGAACCCACCGCGTCAGTCACTCGACGGCGCTCTGGAAGACCTTATCAACTGGTGCCGTATTGCCCGCCGTGAAGGCCTGCTGGGTCTGGAGGCGGTGGTGGATTCGGTCCAACACAACTTCGCCCGCAAAGCGCTGCAAATGCTGATTGATGGCAATGATCCGGAAGTCATCCGCGAGACCCTGCATCTCGATAGCGTGACCCGTGAGCAGCGGGATGTTCAGGCGGCTAAAGTGTTCGACAGCATGGGGGGATATGCCCCAACGCTTGGGATCCTGGGCGCGGTTATCGGCCTCATTCAGGTCATGAATCATTTGACCGATCCGGCGCTGCTTGGCCGGGGGATTGGGGTGGCCTTCGTCGCTACCGTTTACGGCGTTGCTTTTGCGAATCTGGTGTTCCTGCCGATAGGCGCCAAACTCCGGGCGGTGACTCGGAGTGAAACGCGGCTGGAAGAAATGATCACTATCGGCATTACGGCCATCGCCGATGGTGAGAACCCACGGGTCATCGAATCACGCCTCCAGGGGTTACTTGCGTGAGCAAGCGTCGACCCCTGACGCGCTCGGTTGAAGACCATGAAGAATCCGAGGGCCGCGAACGCTGGCTGATCTCCTATGCGGATTTCATCACGCTGCTGTTAGCGTTCTTTGTGGTGTTGTATTCCATCTCTTCGGTGAACACCGGCAAGTTTCGGGTGCTCTCCAATTCACTTGAGACCATGTTGGCGGCCACACCCAACCGGCCTGTGCCCGTGGACCTTGGGGGCGGTGCGCCGCCGCGTGACGGCCTTCTTGATGCATCGCGCAACATCGCCGCCGTTGACGAGCCTTCGGGTACAGAGGTCGTAAACGCGGTGACGCCGGACTTCGTGGCGCCCATCGCTGTGCCCGTTGTAGGAACTCCGCGGGAGAAACTGGAGGCGGTGATGGGAGAAATGGGCGGGCGAGATGATGTCAAACTCCGCGAAACGAAAGACTGGCTGGAGATCGAACTCGGCAGCGAACTGCTGTTTCCATCGGGTAGCGCGAAGCTCAATGTCTCGGCTAACGCCGCTTTGGCCAAAATCGCCGCCATCGCGGCCGATATGGGCCACCCCGTCCGGGTGGAAGGATTTACCGATAATGTCGCCTTACTTGGCGGCCCGTATGGCTCGAACTGGGGGCTCTCGGCGGCAAGGGCGGCAAGTGTTGCCGAGCGCATGGCGGCAGGTAGAGTCCGCCCGGAGCGCTTGTCGGCGGTGGCGTTTGGAGAACATCGTCCGATTGCTGACAACGCAACGCCAGAAGGCCGACGCCAAAACCGCCGAGTGGTCGTCGCAATCGCCAAAAACGACAACGTAAAATTGGCGGCAGATGGCGATGTGGCCAATCAAGCCGCCGAGGAGCCCGCAAAACAAGAACCGGCCCAATCCTTGCAACGAGTTAGTGAACTTCCAGGACCTGCGGAGATCGCTCAATGAAAATCTGGACTATTGCCGCTCAAAAAGGCGGGGTTGGTAAAACTACTACCACGATCAGTCTTGCCGGCGCGCTGTTGCGCGAACGGGCACGCGTATTACTTGTTGATTTGGATCCCCACGGATCCTTGACTCAATACTGTGGCTTCGACCCGGACCAGGTGGAGCCCAATCTCTATTCTCTGTTCGCGGCCGCGGCGGAGGACAACATGATCGGCATCGACGATCTGGTGTTGCCCACTCAAATCGAAGACCTCAGCATCGCGCCGTCCTCCACCGCCCTGGTGACGTTGGAGCGACGCTTTGGCTTGAAGCAAGGCATGGGACTCGCGCTCAAGCGCAGTCTGGCCCGTGCTTCCAAACACTACGACTACTGTCTTATCGACTGCCCGCCCACGCTTGGGGTGCTGGTGGTGAACGCGCTGGTGAGCTGCGAACAGCTCATCGTGCCAGTGCAAACCGAGTTTCTCGCCGAGCGGTCGATTGACCGTTTGCTGGGCACGCTGAAGATGATTGAAAGCGCACGCGGTACGCCGCTGCCGCATCTTGTCGTCCCTACTTTGTTCGACCGTCGCACGCGTGCCGCCACCGAAACGCTCGCAGCGATTCGTGCGCGCACCGACATCAACTTGTGGGGGGGCGTCATTCCGGTCGACACGCAATTGCGCGAAGCTAGCCGCTTGGGCGTGCCGCTGACACTGCGTCAACCGTATGCGCGCGGCAGCATCGCCTATCAGGCCCTGCTTGCCTCGCTGCGTAATGAACCCGCCGACCTCGCCGAGACGCTGAGGGACGTGGGATGAGCGTTTCAGAATTCAAGCCTCGCAAGACTTCCACCGCGGAAATTGTCGCGAGTTACCTGCAGGACCATCTGGAAGGTGTGTTCGCGCCGCCTGTAGTCGTGCCAGACATTCTCCTGGAGGCGCCAGCACCAACGCCCGTCGATCCGGATGTCATTCGGGTCATGAGTTTTATGGCCGGGCCTTTCCGATTTTTGTGCCCCGCCGATGCCGTGTTGTCCGCGGCCCCGGATAGCCCCTGCGCCATGGTGATAGACGCGGCAGATCTGGTGCCTGATCCCTATCGCGCCCAACTGGGTCAGAACCTGCAAGTCGAACGGGACTCCATCTGGCTTAAAGGGGGACGGCTCGAAATTCGTGGCTGCCGCCTTGAGCAAGCGCTGGAAATTCGTCAGTCCAACTTGACCTCGCGGGGACCGCGTGCGGCGGCTCCGTGGATCGGGGCCACGCTGCGCGACCCGCCGGCTTTCGTGCTCGATCCGGATGCCACCCAGCTCCATTTCATGCGCCGGCTACGCTCGGGCGAATGAAAGCTGGCACAAAGGATGCTTTGACACTTGAACAGTTGTACGCGCGTCGAAGTTTTGACACCGCGGCCGTTCCCGACACGAGATTGAGGATTAAAAAATGAGCGCAGTGCTGCAAAAAACCGAAAACCAATTCAATCGTTGGGTGACGTTCCGCCTGGCCGATGAAATTTATGGGATTAACGTCATGCAGGTTCAGGAAGTCCTGCGCATGACGGAAATCGCGCCGGTGCCGGGTGCTCCGGGTTGTGTTCTCGGCATCATCAACCTCCGGGGCAATGTGGTGACGGTGGTTGATGCGCGCGAGCTATTCGGGCTGATCCGTAATGACAGCACCGACCAAACCCGAATCATGATTGTCGAAATCAACAAGCTCATCGTGGGTTTGCTGGTCGACAGCGTGGCGGAAGTCATCAACATCCAGAATTCTGAAATAGATTCCGCGCCGAGCATCGGCAATGACGATAACTCACGCTACATTCAGGGCGTTTATAGCAAGAATGGCGAAATCCTGATTCTGGTTGACCTCAATCGCCTGATGACCGCCGACGCGCAGTTCGTTCAGGGCGGTTTTTGAGAGCGCCATGAACGAGTTCCTTCCCCTGACCAGTCTGCTGCTGATGGCGAGCGCGCTATCCGTTGCGCTCGTCGTCTGTGCGCGACTCTCACGCGCCCAAGCTCGGCTGACAGCCAGCTTGAGTCTGGCGTTGGCGGAGGAGCGAAAGGCTCGCGAACAATTGGGCAGAGACATTAACGCCCTGCTTATCTGCTCCGGCGAATTGGGTGAACGCTTCCGTCACCAGAGCGCCAAGCAGAAATCCTTGGTCGACAAAATCAACACACTGAGTCAGCACATCGAGGGGACTCAGGCGGTAACGCAGGCCGAGCGCCTGATGGCCAACGGTCTGGCCGTTGAGCAGATCACGCAGATGTGCGCGTTATCGCGCGGCGAAGCGGCTCTTCTGGAGCGCTGGAAACAACGCAGTAACGCTGCCTGAGGAACCCGGCGCCTTGTCGTCGACACCGCAAGTGGTTTACCCTGCGCGGCCTCGCGAGAAGAATCGCACCCCGGAGAGGTGTCCGAGTGGTTTAAGGAGCACGCCTGGAAAGTGTGTATAGGCGAAAGTCTATCGCGGGTTCGAATCCCGCCCTCTCCGCCAATAAAAAAGCCCGCTAAAGCGGGTTTTTTTATTGGCGGAGAGGGCGGTTAGCCACAGAGCCCGCCGGTTCGACGGAATCGCCCAGCGATTCCGGACGCGCGGAGCGCGCCCCGCAGGGGTGAGCATTCGCGCGCAGCGAATGCGAATCCATCCCGCCCGACACCAAGCCCGCTTTAGCGGGTTTTTTTTATTGGCGGAGAGGGCGGTTAGCCGCAGAGCCCGCCGGTTCGACGGAATCGCTCAGCGATTCCGGACGCGCGGAGCGCGCCCCGCAGGGGTGAGCATTCGCGCGCAGCGAATGCGAATCCATCCCGCCCTGCCTCAAGCCCGCATTAGCGGGTTTTTTGATCGCGGATACCGTTGCCTTGCGCCCGTCACGTGCTGCCCAGTCAGGCTCTCTTGCCTCCCTCAAAATTGTGAGAGATCAAATGGCGGCTTGAGAGACTGGAGATACGATGGGTTTTCATCAACAGTGAGGTTCGGCATGAGACGCTTCAGCATGGCGCTTTTCGCGATTCTTGCCCCGCCTTTATGTCTTGGGGCCAGCTTTGTTGGCTTCTCGTCTGCCACGGACTCTGGTGACGCCGGCTATGCCACGCTTTCTCAAAAATGCGATGCGGCCTACCCCGGGGCTCGCATGTGTAGCTCGTCTGAGTACATCAATTCTGTCCATCCGTCCAAAACCTTCCGGAGCAATTCCGGGGGCTGGATCAGATCTGTGCGGGGTGGGGCCATGAGCGATATTTCGGGCGCCTTGATTGGCAGCGACGCCGGCCGGGACAACTGCGCCGGGTGGTACTCCGCTGGCGGCGGCCTGGGGGGTAGCACCAAGGTGAATGTTGGGCTCACGGTCAACGGCAAGGGGCAGTTTGTGCCAATTCCGTGCACCACAAGGCGGGCGGTGGCCTGCTGTAAGTG
>CANFVX010000228.1 GCA_947450495.1 Gammaproteobacteria bacterium | reverse complement strand
GGTGATCGATCCGGTTTACAGCCTGACTATCAGCGCCGCCGCCGGCCTGGTGCTGGTTCATGGCGCCTGGCAGAAGTGGCAGCAGCACGAGGCGTTTGCAGCGGCGATGCAGGACTACGAACTCATTCCGGATGTCGCGGTTCCCTCGGCCTCCCGTGCGCTGATCGCCACGGAAGCGGCGATTGGCCTCGCTTTGGTGTGGCCGCGCAGCCATCCCTGGGCACTCCTCGCCGGTATCGCTTTGCTGGCAGTGGTCACCGCCGCCGTGGTCCTTAATCTCTTGCGAGGCCGTACAGCCATTAGCTGTGGCTGCGGCGGCGCTGGCGACCAGCAGATTTCATGGTCGCTGGTGATGCGCAACGGATTGTTTGCGGTCTTGTTAGGGTTTGCCGCGCAGCCCTGGCTCGACCGGCAGCTCATCTCGCTCGACTACCTCACGTGTTTGTTCGGCACTCTCATGCTGGCCGGCTTCTATGCCGTGGTGGATCAGCTCCTCAGCAACCAACCGCGGCTCGACGCGCTTCGGTATCGCTAATGGAACAGGCGCTCTTGGTGGCTGTGGTGATTTTGGGCGTGCTGGTGATGGGGCTGGTCGCTGCGGTGTTTGCGCTGGCCCGACAGGTCGGCATTCTCTATGAACGTATCGCCCCGATGGGTGCGTTGATGCTGGATGGCGGTCCTGCGGTGGGTGCGCCTGCGCCAACATTTGCGCTGGAGGCGCTGGACGGACGCCGCGTTGAGATTGGTCGCGAAGGTCCTCGCTCCAGCCTCTTGTTTTTCCTCTCGCCGACTTGCCCCGTGTGCAAGAAACTTTTGCCGGTGCTGAAGTCCACCGCAGGTAGCGAGCAGTCCTGGTTAGAGATCGTGCTGGCGAGCGACGGCGCGCGCGCCGCGCAGGAAAAGTTCTATCGACAGGCGCGGCTGGAAGAATTTCCGTACGTGCTGTCCACCGAGTTGGGGCTGGCGTTCAAGGTCAGTCGTCTGCCCTATGCGGTGCTACTCGATGAGACAGGACGCGTGCGCGCCAAGGGCTTAATCAATTCGCGCGAGCAGCTCGAAAGCCTGTTCACCGCCAAAGATATGGGCGTGGGTTCGGTGCAGGAATATTTGCAATCAACGTGATGGGTGCTTCAACCCGGGCGGGAGACAGCGATGCAATGGTTGGATGACTTTTTCGAGCGTAAGACGCGCCAGATCGCCCAGCGGACCTCGCGGCGAAATGCCTTGTCCCGCATCGGTCGAACCTTGGTGGGCGGCGCGGCCTTGTTTCCCATCTTGCCATTCGACCGCGCGCCGCAGGCCGCGCCGGCGGGGCATGCGGTGGGCAATGCAAATACCTCCGAACCCGAACACGGGCACGGCGGCACTGGGTCGTCAGATGACGACACCAGCTGTGAATACTGGCGCTACTGCGCGCTCGACGGTTTTCTCTGCACATGCTGCGGCGGTTCCATTTCGCAATGCCCGCCGGGCACCGAAGTCTCCAAGGTCACCTGGATCGGCACCTGCCAGAATCCACACGAGAACAAGGCCTATCTGATTAGCTACAACGACTGCTGCGGCGTGACTGCCTGCGCGCGCTGTCTGTGTAACTACAATCAGGGTGAGCGGCCGGCCTATCGGATGGGCGTCCACAATGACGTGAACTGGTGCATGGGGAACAAGGCTAACGCCTATCACTGCACGGTGGCGGTGGCGCTGGGTGTGGCGGAATCGCGTCCTGGTTAACACCGCAATGAGCCCGCGATGCGGCTGGCACGTCGTCGCGTCGCTGGCCCTGTGCATGATGGTTCAGAGTGCGCGGGCCACCGACTTTGGTCGCCAGAGTTATCTGCTGAACTGCGCCGGCTGCCATCTGCCCGATGGTCGCGGGAGCGCGCCCAACGATGTGCCGAGCTTGCATGGCGCGCCAGGTCACATGGCAGGCATTCCGGAAGGCCGCGCATTTCTCACCCAGGTGCCGGGGATTGCGTACTCATCCTTGAACGATGCGGAAGTGTCCGAAGTCCTCAACTGGATGTTGCTGAACTTCAACAAAGACACCCTGCCTGCCAGCTTTCAGCCTTTCACCGAGCAGGAGGTAAAGGCCCTGCGGGCCCAACGGCCCGCCGAGATTTTCAAAGTGCGGCGCGCCGCGATTGAGGCCCTGCGGGCCAAGGGCGTCACGCTCAACTACTAAGCACGTGGCGCCAGCATCGAGGCGCTCAGCGCTCAGCCCGCGCGGCGGATTTGCTCAAACTGGTCCCACTGCGGGGCCAGCGTTTCCTGCCAATAGTCCACCAGTCGCCATGGCATCACAGACACCACGCGCCCGGCCTTGTTGCGATACCAGTTGTTCACCACCGGGCTGGTCCAGACCAGCTTGGCGTGGGCCGCATCAAGGCGCGCGTTGTAGGCCGCAAAGGCTTCGGGTTTGCACTCGATGGCAGCAATGTCGTCCTTCAGCATGCCGGCCAGCGCGCCCATCACGTAGCGCGCCTGGCACTCCGCGATGAGGATGATGCTGCCGCCGTGCGCGAGGTTGGTGTTGGGGCCATAAAGCGTGAAGAAGTTGGGGAAGCCGGGCACGGTCAGGCCGAGATAGGCGGAGGCGTCTTCATCGCCCCAGACCTCATGCAAGGATTGACCGCCCACGCCGCGAATATCCATCGGCCACAGGAGACGCATGGCTTCGAAGCCCGTGGCCAACACCAGCACATCGGCGGGGTGCATCACACCGTCGGTCGTTTCAACGCCATTCGGCGTGACCCGCGCAATCGCGGTCGTGACTAGATCGACGTTGTCGCGCTTGAGGGTTTTGAACCACTCGTTGTCGATCAGAATGCGTTTGGCGTAGGGCGGGTAGTCCGGCAGCGACTTTTCGATCAGGTCCGGACGGTCGGCGAGTTCCGCCTTGAGATAGGCCGTGAGGCGTTCGCGGTGGCGGTCGTTGCGCGAATTGACCGAGCGCTCGGGATGCGGCCATTCCTCGTCGCGCTCCAGCGTGCGGAGCAGATGGTCACCAAAGCGCCAGGCCAGGGTGAAGCGATACCAGCCGAGATAAAACGGCACATAGCGGAACAGCCAGCGCTTTTCGTCCGACACCATGCGGTGGTAGGTGTCGCTGGGCACCGCCCACTGCGGTGAGCGTTGGAAGATGCTGAGATGCGACGCTTTCTCTGCGGTGGTGCGCACCATCTGCATCGCGCTGGCGCCGGTACCAATCACCGCCACGCGCTGATTGGTGAGGTCGAGATCGCGCGGCCAACGCGCGGTGTGGAAGGCGGGGCCGGCGAAGGAATCGAGGCCTTCGATCTTCGGCACCGAGGGCCGGTTCAATTGCCCGGTCGCGCTCACCAGCACGGGCGTGGTGAGGGTTTCCTGCACGCCGTCTGCACGCTTTACCGTGACCTCCCAGTGCAATTTCTCCTCATCCCAGCGCGCACCCTGCACTTCGGTGTTGAAGCGAATCTGCGGCACTACGCCGAAGGCTTCCGCGCTGTCGCGCAGATAGGCTTCGATTTCGTCGGCCTTGGAGTAATAGCCCGTCCACTCGGTGTTGGGCCGTGTGGAGAAGGAATAGAAATGATTCGGCACATCGCAGCCGCACTCGGGATATTTGTTCTCGTGCCAGGTGCCACCGAGCGCGCCGTTCTTCTCAAGGATGGTGTACTTCACGCCCGCCGCCTGCAGCTTCGCGCCGAGGCAGATCCCCGACACGCCGGCGCCGATGATGAGCACTTCGAAGCCGCGCGCCGCGACGGTTGCGGCCGGTACGGTCCATTCGGGATCGCGCGCCTTCAGGCCCATTTCTTCCAGCATCATCGGCACGTATTCGCGCGGCACCCGTTCGCCCATGCACACGCTCATCATTTCGGCGAAGAGGTCTTCCGTCGGCAAAGGTTTGATCTCAAGCTCGCCCGCATGCCAGGCCGTAATCGCCTCGAACGCGGCTTCGCGCACCACGTCCTGCACCAGCGGCGGCAGGCCGCCTGATTCGTCCGCAAACTGGCTGGCGTCACGCACGGGTGTAAACGGCGGCTCGATCCAGCGGCGCTCGCCGGTGAGATGCAGCAACACCATTTGCAGCACAGGAATATCCGCAGCTTGCAGTGCGGCCTGAATTTCATCGGGAGTGGCGGTGATGCGCGGAACTGGGCTCATGGAATACCTGCAAGATTGAATCGAAACAAACCAACAAACGGGTCGCTTGCCGGCGTCCGGATTGTGACAGACCATGCTGCCGATTGCCTTACGACCGCCGTACGACCGCCGCCACCAAAAGGATTGTCGCCATGTCCTCACTCGATAAAAAGTCGCTTCACGGGGTGTTCACGCTGTTGCCTATCGAGGCTGTGCACTATGGCGCGGGTTGTCTCAGCGGTCTGGCGGAGGCGCTGGCTGCGCAGGGGATCTCGCGTGCCCTGCTCATTACCGGCCACACGCTGGCGACCAAGACCGGCCTGGTGGAGCGCGTGATGGCGGCCGCTGGCGGCCGGATTGGCGGGGTCTTCCACAACACCATCCAGCACGTCCATCGGGAATCCGTGTTGCGCGCCACCGAGCAGGCGCGGGCGCTGGGCGCGGATGGCATTGTGTCCTTCGGCGGCGGCACGCCGAACGACACCGCCAAGGCGGTGGTGATGGCTTTGGCGGAGGACCTCCGCTTGCCAGCAGATTTCGAGCGCATGCGGGTGAAGTTCGACTATCCGGCCACCGTTGAGGTGCCGCCCGTGCGCGGGCAGGCGCTGCCGATGATCGCCATTTCCACCACGCTGTCCGGCGGCGAGTTCACACATTTCGCCGGCGTGACCGACGAAGTGCGGCAGGTCAAAGACCTCTATATCGATCGCAAGCTGGCCGCCAAGGCCGTTTTTCTGGACGCTGAACTGACGCTCGACACGCCCCTGTGGCTGTGGCTCTCAACCGGCATGCGCTCGGTGGATCACTGTGTGGAGGCGCTGTGTTCCAGCAACGCGCACCCCTTCACCGACGCCTTGGCCGGGCAGGCGCTGACCATGCTCGCGCGCTATCTGCGCGAGTGCAAAGCCGATCCGGCTGATCTCGCGGCGCGCACTCAAGCTCAGCTTGCGGCCTGGATGTCGGTCTGCGGATTGGCCAATGTGAACCTCGGGCTATCGCACGGCATTGGCCACCAGCTTGGCGCCCGCAACAACGTGCCGCACGGCGTGACCTCCTGCGTGATGATGTATGCGGTGATGAATTTCAACGCCGACCATGTCGGGACGCGGCAGGCTGATATCGCGCAGTGTCTGGGGATTGATATACGCGGGATGTCGGCGGCCGACGCTGCCCGCGCCGGGCGCGAGGCGGTGCTGGCGCTGGTGAAGGATCTCGAACTCCCTCATCAGTTGCGTGAGGTTGGCGTGACCCGCGATGACTTCCCGGCACTCGCAAAGGACGCGATGGAAGACCTTATCGTCGCCACCAACCCGCGCCCCGTGACCGGCGTAGCGGAAGTGATCGCGGTGCTGGCAAGCGCCTGGTAGCGCCGCCGGCCCGCGCGGCCTAAAAACTGGCCGCCAGACTGCGCGCCTGCTCGAGCGCCACGGCACGCGAGGCCACGTCGACGTCCGGCCCGTAGAGCGTCTTTTCAATCAGCACCTGCTCCACCTGCGTGATGCCAATTTCGCGCAGCCACAGCGTCAGATATTGCTGCTGGTGATCCCAGACCGCGCTGGGGAACGCGCCCGCGCTGTCACCAAACTCCACCCCGCGCGCGAGCACCAAGGCGGCCTTGGTTTGAGTGAGCAGCCCGTTCAGGCCGTGCTCGTCGAAGCTGAACAGCAGGTCTTTCTGGGTCACCGCATCAATCAGGTGTTTTAGCTTGTAGGGGATGGTGTAGTTCCACATCGGGGCGCTGATGAGCAGCCGGTCTGCGCGCTGAAACCTCGTGGCGAGGGTTTTG
>CANFVX010000227.1 GCA_947450495.1 Gammaproteobacteria bacterium | reverse complement strand
GATGCCAAGTTGCACCCAGGCATCGTCCGGCACCAGATCGAGCACGTGCTCCACAATCTGCTGGTCGCGGGCTTGAGCGTTCGGCGTGCGGTAGGTGCACAGGGGCAGTGAGGATTCAGTCGCCAGCGTGATTTTGGACAGCGGAATGCGGCTATCGCCGGCGGTCACCGGCATATGCGGATTCATTTCCGCGATCACCATTTTGGCGCTGTCGATGAAGTCCGGGAACGCGCCCACCGAGATCCCAAGGCTCACGTCGCCCTGCGGGGTCGGCAGGGAGGTTTGAACCACCACCACATCCGGCGGGATTTGGCCGTCGCGATGAATCACGCGGTTCAAATCAGCGAGCCGCAGGGGCACGAAGCCAATTTTGCGGCGGTCGTTTTCCTTGAACAGCGCCCGCAGCTGGGCGGACGCCTGCCAGGTCACAAAGCGAAAATTCGTGCCGAGCCCGCGTTCAAGGAAACCGTATTTCCCGAAGCTGAAACCACAACTGACGGTGAGATTGGTGAACCTGTCGACGCCGGCGCTGAAGGCGCTGTAGAAATCTTTGGGCTCGGCGCAACCGCCGGGCAGAATGACGGTAGACCCATCGGGAATGGCCGCGACAGCGTCGCTGGCAGCAACAATTTTCATTAGCAGACTCCTGCGACTCGGCCGCCGCCTGCGCACAGTCACATGCAGCGGCTAAGGCCCGAGGCTTGGTGGACGGAATTGACCGACGATAACCGATCCATTCCGTGCCCGCTATTCGCCACGCCAGACCCTCGCTAGACTCAAGCCAGTCCCCTATCGAGCGAGTTGCCATGACCGCATTACGCGCCTGCTTCGCCTGCTTTTTATTGCTCCTACCCATCGCGCAGGCGCACGCGGCCGAGCCCAACCTCGGTGGCACCTGGACGCTAGTCCCGAAAGAAAGCGATGACCCGGAAAAAGCGCTGAAGGGCCTCGGTATCGTGCGCCTCACCCAGCGCTACTCGACCGACGACACGGCGACCAGTCGACGCGACGCGCAACAGACCCGCTACTACGAGCAGCAGAACATGCTGGACGCGAAACGGGCCGCCGGCGCCACCGCCAATGTGGGTCTGATCAATCAGATGTTAGCGGCAACCAAGCTGGTGATCGCCGATCAGGGCGCGACCGTCGACCTCAGTTTCGACGATGCGCTACGGCGCTCGCTTAAGCCGTCTCCAGGCGGACCGGTGTATTCCGCGAAAGGCGCCGAATACTCGCGCGACCCGATGGGCCAAACCCTGTCCTGGCGTCAGGACGGGGTGCTGCAGGTGGAAACCATTCTCGAGCCGCGCGGCAAGATGACCGAGAGTTTCAAGCTCAATATCGCGCAGGGGCGACTGGTGATCGACACCGTGATTGAAAACCCGGACTGGATCATCCCGGCGAAGCTACGCCGGGTGTTCGAAGCCGCCAAGGCGCCCTAAGGCTAAGAAGCCTTAGCCGTCCTTTTTCGCTTTCTCCTGCTCGCGCAGTTCGCGGCGCATGATTTTGCCGGTGGTGGTCATCGGCAGGCTTTCTACGAATTCGATGAGCCGCGGGACCTCATGCCGCGCCAGACGGTGACGCACCGAGTCCCGCAATTCCTCCGCCAGCGCGTCGGAAGGCGTCACGCCCACGGCGGGAATAATGAAGGCCTTGATGATTTCGGTCCGTACCGGATCGGGCACCCCAATCGCCGCCGCCATCCGCACCGCCGGGTGTTTCAGCAGCGCGTCTTCGATTTCGCTCGGCCCAATGCGGTAGCCGGCGCTGGTGATGACGTCGTCGGCGCGGCCATGAAACCAGAAGTAGCCGTCTTCATCCATCTGGCCCAGATCGCCGGTAATCAGCCACTCGCCAATGAATTTCTCGCGGGTCGCATCCGGCCGATTGAGATATTCGCGGAACATCACCGGGTGCGGCCGTTTGCAGGCGATATGGCCCATCGTGCCGGGCGGCACTTCCTGGCCGTCGTCGTTGATGATGGCCACGATCGAACCCGGCGTTGGCCGCCCCAGGGAACCGGGTTTGATCGGCATCACCTTGCCGTTGTTGCCCAGAATCACGTTGCATTCGGTTTGCCCGAAACCTTCGTTGATCTTGAGATTGAGTTCGCGGTCCGCCCATTCGAAGAGTTCCTTGCCCACCGACTCGCCGCCTGACAGCACCGCGCGGAGACTCAGCTTGTAGCGGGATAGCGCATCCGGCACGGCGCGCATCAGCTTCAGCATGGTCGGCGTGAGCAGCGCCAGCGTGACCTCATGGCGCTCCAGAATCTGGTAGGCATATTCAGGATCAAAGCCCTTCATGGCGGTCGCCACCACGGTGCAGCCGTGGAACCAGCCCGGCATCAACACGTCGAGCAGGCCCGCCATCCAGGCCCAGTCGGCCTGCGACCACAGCACGTCTTTGGGCTGCGGGAAAAAGTCGTAAATGAATTCGAGCGAGGGCATATGGCCCAGCATCATGCGATGCGGCTGCACCGAGCCCTTGGGGTTGCCGGTGGTCCCGGAGGTGTAGCTGATCCACGCCGTTTCTTCGGCCTCGGTATCCACATTGGTAAACGCATCAGAGGCGTTTTCAATCGCGGACCAGAAATTGGTGGCGCCCTCGGGCGCGCCGTCGATCACCAGCACGTGTTGCACGGTCGGGCATTGCGCCCGTAGCGCATTCACCTTCTCGTAGTTGGCCATGTCGGTGACCACGACCTTGGTCTGGCCGTTATTGAAGCGATAGGCAATGGCATCGCCGCCAAACAGCACCGAGCAAGGACCGGACACCAAACCCGCTTTCCAGCAGGCCACGTGGCCGATCGCACACTCAGGATTCTGCGCGAGCAGCAGCGTGACGCGGTCGCCGCGCGTGAGCCCCAGCGCCAGCAGCGTGTTGGCGAACCGATTCGCGTGACGCTGGATGTCGCGAAAGGTATAGCGATGGACGTTCTTCGCTTCGTCTTCGTAAATCAGCGCGACGCGCGTCTCGTCGCTCGCCCAGCGGTCACAGACATCGTTGGCGATGTTGTAGCGTTCAGGGATCTGCCAATGGAAGTTGTTATAGATTTCGTCGTAGCTGTTGCCGCGTTTGAGCATTGAAGTCATGGGCTGTTCCTTTGTAAGGCGAAGCGCTGAGGTCGAGTCTGCAAGCGTGTAAATACCGATTCCCACCGGGCTAGGCAACAGCGCCGAGCTGACTCGCTCTGCTAAACTCCGGGCGGCCCTGCCGGCCGCAGCGCAACATTAACTCAACAGATTCAGGGGAGACCTCTCGCATGTCACGCAAACTCGAAGGCAAAGTCATCATGATCACCGGCGGCAGCACCGGGATCGGTTTCGCCACCGCTCGCCGCTGTGTGGCCGAAGGCGCTTCGGTACTGATTGCGGACATTAACGAGACCGCGGGCGTGGCCGCCGCCGCCGAACTCAACGCCGCCGGCGGCAAGGTGCACTTCCATCCGACCAACGTCACGCGGGCCAGCGAGGTCGAAGCCGCCGTCGCCGAAGCCGTCGCCCGCTTTGGTCGTCTCGACGGCGCCTTCAATAACGCCGGCATCGATGGCGGCTTCACCAACACCATCAAGATGACCGAAGAAGCGTTCGACCAGACCATCGCCGTCAACCTCAAAGGCGTGTGGCTGTGCATGAAGTACCAGATTGAGCAATTTCTCGCGCAAGGCAGCGGCGGGGCCATCGTCAACACCGCCTCGGTGGCAGGACTGGTCGGCACCCGCGGCGGGATCGCCTATTGCGCCTCCAAGCACGGCGTGGTCGGCATGACCAAATGCGCCGCCCTCGATTTCTCCCGCAAAAAAATTCGCGTCAATGCGGTGTGCCCGGGCCTGATCAAAACGCCGATGCTGGAACACATGGCCGAAATCACCGGCGTCTCGGTTGAAGCCTACGCCAATCAGGAACCGGTCGGCCGCCTCGGTGAACCCCGCGAAATCGGCGATACGGTGGCCTTCCTGCTCTCCGAAGATTCCTCGTTCATCACCGGCGTTGCACTGCCAGTCGACGGCGGCTGGACTGCGCTTTAAGTTTGGATTGACCCGTTCAGAAGAGGTCGGCGTTGATGTCGCACAAGTCCGCCAGCGATATGGAAATCGCCTTTGCGCGAGGCGTTTTGCGCTTCCGCTGGGCCGTCATCGCGCTAGCGCTGGCGGTCGTCAGCGTGCTGGCGCTGGGCGCCACCAAGCTGTCCATCACCAACAGCTATCGGGTTTTCTTCAATCCCGACAATCCCGACCTGCTGGCCTTCGACGCGGCCCAGCGCATGTTCTCGCGCAACGACAACGTGATGTTTGTGGTGGTCCCCGCCAATGAGAACGTGTTTACCCGACATAACCTGCAGGCGCTGAAGACCCTCACCGAACGCGCCTGGCATCTGCCCTACGCCAGCCGCGTCGACTCGGCCACCAATTTCCAGCACACAGAAGCGAACGGCGATGAACTCACGGTCCGCGATCTCGTGGGCAAGCCCGAAGCGCTCACCCCCGGCGAGCTCAATCAAATTCGGAGTGTCGCGCTGTCAGAACCTGTGCTGGCCGGTAATCTCGTCGCGCTGGACGGTCGGGCCGCGGCGGTCAACACCTTCGTGTTGCTCCCCGGCAAAGACGAGCATCGCGAAATTCCGGAGGTCGTTTCGGCGGCACGGCAGATCGCCGCACAGGTGGAAGAAGAATTCCCCGAGGTCAAAGTGCGTCTGACCGGCGTGCTGATGATGGATAACGCTTTTGCCGAAGCCTCGCTGCACGACGCCCAAACGCTGGTCGCCTTAAGCTTCACGCTCATGCTGGTGCTGACGGCCGTGCTGATGGGCGGCCCGATTGCGGGCATTGGCACGGCGCTGGTGGTGGGGCTCGCCATTGCGGCGGCCATGGGCGTGGCGGGCTATCTGGGCTATCGGGTGTCGCCGCCCATTTCAGCCGCGCCGGTCATTATCCTCACCGTTGCCATCGCCAACTGCGTGCATATTCTGGAAAGCTTTCTGGAACGCTGGAGCGCCGGCGGCGAACGCGAAGAGGCGATTGTTTACGCAGTCAGTACCAATCTCACGCCCATCTTTCTTGCGAGCCTTACCACGGTCATCGGCTTCCTCACCTTCAACTTCTCCGACGTGCCACCCTTCCGGCAGTTGGGCAATATCGTGGCGTTCGGCGATATCGCGTCTTACTCGCTGGCCGTCACGCTGCTGCCCGCGGTGCTGGCCGTTGCCCCGCTGCGCCGTCCTCGACCGCGGCCATTGCGGGTGAATGTTTTCAAGCGGCTGTGTGATTTCGTCATCACGCGGCGCCGCGCGCTGCTGGCGGTGATTGCCCTGGTGATTGTGGCCCTTCTGGCCACCATTCCGCGCAACCGGCTGAATGACGTCTTCCTGCATTACTTCGACGAAACCGTCGCCTTCCGCGCAGATTCGGAGTACACCATCGAGCACCTCACCGGGCTTTACCACGTGCAGTTCACGCTGCGCGCCAGCGAGCCGGGCGGCGTGAGCGACCCCGCCTTTCTGCGCGACGTACAAAGCTTTACCGGCTGGCTGCGCAGCCAACCGGAAGTGGTGCATGTGAACTCCTTCGTCGACACCATGAAGCGCCTCAACCGCAACATGCACGGCGATGACACGGAGTATTACCGGCTCCCGGAGTCGCGCGAACTGGCCGCGCAATACCTCCTGCTCTACGAGATGTCCCTGCCCTACGGGCTCGACCTCAACAACCAGATCAACGTGGACAAGTCCGCCCTGCGCATCAATCTTGCGCTGCGCACCCTGTCCAGTTCGCAGTTCATCGCCTTCAAAGAGCGCGCGGAGCGCTGGACCCGGCGGCATACGCCGGCGATTGTCAGCGCCGAAGGCAGCGGCACCATCATGATGTTTTCGCAGATTGGGCAGAAAAACATTCGGAGCATGCTGACCGGCACGGTGGTGG
>CANFVX010000226.1 GCA_947450495.1 Gammaproteobacteria bacterium | reverse complement strand
CTCAAATACCTCGACGCCAAAGACCAGCGCCGCATTCGCGGCAAGGAGCGCAAAGTCGTGGCCGCCTTCGCCGGCGCGATCGCCGAAGCCCATCCCACGCTCGCCGCCAAGCAACTGGAGAAGCCGCTGACCATGCTGCTGTTTGGCATGATCAACTGGCTGTTCACCTGGTTTCAGGACGACGGCGCGCTCGACTACGCGCAGATGGCGCGGCTGGTGAGCGACTTCGTGCGCGGGGGGTTGGGACATTTGGGGTCAGAGTAAAAACTCGGAGTTTTTACTCTGACCCCAAACTCGTGTGGTCGGGTTCAGCTGGCGCCGGGAATCAAGCCGATCAGGTCGATTGCGACCTTGCAGCCTGGCACCAGCAAGGGCTGCGGCACCCGGATGGTGGTGCTGGCGGGTGGCGCGCTCGGGAAAGCCTTGCCCCAGGTGGCGAAGGAGGTGAAGAACTCGCTGAAGTCGGTGTAGAAACCGCGCCGGCGAACGAGGTTCTCCGAGGCGGTGCCGGCGGCGCGGCAGATGGCCTCGATGTTCTTCACGATGTAGTTCACCTGCGCGGCGGATTCGGACCCGTAATACGGGAATGCCGGATTGAGCTTCGCCTCGGTAGGGACGCCCGTGAGGTAGTCCGTTGCCATCTGCTGCGAGAAGAACAGGAGCGGCCCCGCCTGCACGGCCTGCGGCTCGTGCGCCAGCGGCGTGGGCGCTTCGTTGGTGTGGATGGTGCGCCGGATCTGGCCTTTGCCGGGCAGGAAAGCGATGAGATTGATCGCCACGCGAGCGCCGGTAATACCAAGGTCCTTTACCGGCACCGTGGTGCGCGCCGGCGGGTCTTCCGGGAAGAACTCCTTCCACACTTCGTCCACGCGGAAGAAGTCCTTCAGGTCGGTGAGATACACCTCGGCCTTCACCACGTCCCGCAGGCTCGCGCCGCCCGCCGCCAGCACGGCCTCGAGCTGCTTGAGGATATGCGCGGTCTGCAGCCGCCCGTTCTCGCCGTAATAAGGGAAGGTCGACGTGGTGCGCGCATCGGCGGCGATGGCCTCACTGAAGTCCGTCGCCACCAGACCGCTGGTAAAAATCCAGCTCCCGCATTTCACGCCGTACTGGTAGAGCGGGGGACCATCGAGGCCTGTGGGCAGCGGCGCCGGCAGTCCGGCAGGGGTCAGGACTTCGATCTGCTGTCCCGCTTCGGGGACCAGTGCGACAAGATCGATTTCCGACAGGCAGCCGGGGATCGGCAGTTCCTCAACAAGGATGGTCGATGCCGGCGGCGGCGTGCCCCCAAAGCAGGCTGCCAGCGCGCGCGCCGCGCCTGCCTGATCTCGCGGATCGGTCAGGTAGTTGGTGAAGTGAACCACGTGCTGGAGCTTCGCGCCGCCCGACCGCAGGCAGATCTCGATGTTCTCGCCAATAAAGCGGGTCTGGCGTTCGATGTCCGAGCCATGATGCGGAAACTGCGGATTGATCGTCGCGCGTGCCGGCGTGCCGCTGCTCAGATCGGAGGCGAGCTGGCCCGAGACGAAAACGAAGGGACCGGCCTTTACGGCCGGCGAATAAGCGACGCGCGGTCGCGGGAGTTCAGGCGGAAACAAGGCTTCTTTGCGCATGATTCAACTTCCTCACGGTGACGCGGGCCGGCCTGGACCGCGACCGCACCATAGCAGGAGGCTTGAAGTCACGGGAAGCAGCGGCTTCCGGACAGGCATCGTCTGGTCCCGCGCAGTGCGGGGCAGAGGTGATCGACTAGCGCCTCACCCTGCGCAATCCAAACGCGCCTGATCTGGATGCCACCCGCTGTCCGTGGTCGCTCGCTGATGACCCGCTTGCCTCTCGATTCTGCACTGCGGTGGCGTCTATCCTCCTTGGCGCGTTGTCGGGATCTGCTCCCGGTGACGCCTTTACCTTTTCCGGGAACAAGGACTCGCCTGCGATGCCGTCGATCGACTTCAACCCCACGCTGGCGGCCGTGCAGCGCGACCCCTATCCCTACTACCGGCGGCTGCGCGATGAAGCGCCGGTGTTCTACATCGAAGCGTTGAAGGCCTGGGGCCTGTTCCGCTTCGACGACTGCCGCGAAACCTTTCTCCATCCCGAAACGTTCTCCGCAAAAGACTTCATCACCCAGGCTTTTGGCGATCTCGATCCGGTGCCCGAAACGCCCTCGCTGATTGCGATGGATCCCCCCGCCCACACGCCGCTGCGCAAACTGGCGGGACAGGCCTTCACGCCGTCGGTCACGCGCTCGCTCGAACCCCGCATTCGCGGCATCGTGAACGGTCTGCTGGACGAAATCATGGCGCGGGGTCGCGAGTTCGACTTCGTGGCCGACTTCGCCGCCTACGTGCCGGTGAGCGTGACTGCCGAACTCATCGGGGTCGATCGTAGCCAGCGCGAGAATTTCAAAATCTGGACGGCGGATCTGCTCAACGCCGCCAATCGCGCGAGCCTGCAGCCCGATGATGTGGCCCGGATCCGCGCCAGCGTGGCTGAGTTGCGCGCTTATCTCGAAACCGTGATCGAACAGCGCCGCCGCGAACCGGCGGAGGATTTCATCTCGCATCTGGTCAACGCCGAAGTCGACGGCGACATGCTTTCTGCCATCCAGGTGCTTTCGATTGTGGTGCTGACGCATTTCGGCGGCTCGGAGACCCCCTCGCATCTGATCAGCAGCGCGCTGCTGGCCCTGTTTGAAAATCCGGATGCCATGCGGGCCGTGCGCGAGACGCCCGCATTGAGTGCCAATCTGGTGGAAGAAACCCTGCGTTACTGGTCGCCAGTGAATCTGGTGTTTCAAACTGCAACGCGCGACGTCGAATTGCATCACGCGGTGATCCCCGCCGGCGCCTATGTGCTGTCGTACATCGCATCGGCCAATCGCGATGAGCGCCGCTTTGCCGATCCGGACCGCTTCGACATTCATCGCGATGCGCACGGTCATTTATCGTTTGCGCATGGTCCTCACTATTGCCCTGGCGCGGCGCTGGGCAAGCGCATGGCGGCGATTGCGATCGACGCGGTGCTTGAGCGCCTATCGGGCTTGCGACGAGTGAATGCCGACACCGAATGGTTGCCCTCGCTGTGGGTGCGCGGCGCGCGCAGCCTGCCGGTGGCCTATTCATGAACCCCTCGCTGATGCGGAAGAGAGCGCTGAAATGACTGAACAGCCAACCCCGACCCTGTTAATCCACGGCGGTACCGTCATTGATGGCCTCGGCAATCCGCCGGTGCGCGCCGACGTCCTGCTGGCCGGCGACCGGATTGTCGAGCTTGCCGCCGGGCTCGCGGCCCGCGCGGCGCCGGATCTGCCACGCCTCGATGCCAGTGGTCTCACCGTCATGCCGGGCCTCATCGACGCCCACTGCCACATCAGCTTCGACGAACCCAATTCCAACGACGAGCTTTTTTTCCATCGCCGGGAAGGTCTGGCCGCGATCATCGCCGCCGCCAATGTCAGCAAACTGCTGGCGGCCGGCGTCACCGGTTTTTTTGATGCCGATTCGCTGTGGGAAATCGGCGTTGATCTTCGCGATGCCATCGAAGCCGGCATCGTGCGCGGCCCGCGGATGACCACCGGCGGTAACGCGCTCCTGACCTCGGTGGGCGGCACCGCCGGGCGGCTGATCCCGGACGAAGGTCGGCGCGGCTACGGGGTGGTGGTGCATAGCCGCGACGACATCGTTCGCGAGGTGCGGCGGCAGATTAAAATTGGCGTCGACTGGATCAAGGTGCATGTGACCGGCCTCACGCCACGCCAGCGCGTGAAGGGCGAAGTGCAGGTCTGGAGCTATGAGGAACTGAAGCTGGTGTGCGATACCGCCCACGAACTCGGCACACCGGTCGTGGGACATTGTCGCGGCGCCTCCAGTACGCGCGACGCCGCGCGCGCCGGCTTCGACATGATCCTGCACGCCACCTATATGGACGAAGCTGCGCTCGAAGCGGTGGTGACGCATCGCGTGCCGATCGTTCCTACGTTTACGTTTCAGGCCAATCTCGCCGACCACGGCGCGGCGGTGGGCGCCAGCGAAGGCATTCGCAAGTTGTTCCAGAAAGAAATCACCGATAGCGCAGTGATGCTCAAACGCGCGTTTGATGCCGGCGTGCCGCTGTTGTGTGGCACGGAATCCGGCTTCTCGCTTACGCCCTACGGCGATTGGCATTACCGGGAACTGGAAGTCTTCGTGCGCGACCTCGGGCTTACGCCTTTGCAGGCCATTGCGGCGGCCACCAGCGCTAACGCCTTCGCGCTTGGTTTGGCGGGGGAGACGGGCGCGGTGGCGGTCGGACGCCTCGCCGACCTGCTGCTGGTGGATGGCGACCCCAGTCGCGATGTGACTGTGCTTGGCGACCGCCAACGGCTGAAGCAGGTCATTCTGGGCGGCGAGCTGCTGAACCTGCCCGCCATCCCGCCTCGTCGTGATCCGCCAGGCTGGCGCGCGCCGCACTACGGCACGCAAATCTTGCGTCAGAGCGTGGTCAGTCGCTTGCACAAGCACAATGGAGAACCCACATGAATCTCGCTACCGCCGAAACTATCGACGTGCACGCCCACGCGGTGCTGGAAGCCACCATGGGCGCCGCCGGCAGCTACGGCCCGGAGTTGGGCTATGAGGAAAAGCCGCGCTTTCGCGTCGGCACCTACGAGTTGCACGGCGTGCGTTATCGCGGCAGTCCGTTCATGGATGTCGATCTGCGGCTGGCGGCGATGGACCGCGCGGGGTTGGACCATCAGCTGCTTTCGCCCAACCCGCTGACCTATTTCCATTTCATCGAGCCGGCGCAGGCGCGGGCCTTTTGTCGCACGCACAACGACGCGCTGGCCGCCGCGATTAAAGACCAGCGCGGCCGTCTGACCGCCAGCGCTGCGGTGCCGATGCAGGACATTGGTTTTGCGATCGAGGAAACCACCCGCGCGGTGCGTGAGCTTGGCATGGCCGGGCCTTACATCGGCACTGATTTCGGCCGACCGCTGGACGACCCCGCGCTCGACCCGTTTTACGAGGCGCTGGTGAAACTCGACGTGCCCTTGTTCATCCACCCCGCGCCGGCCGGCATCGACGGCCCGCCGGGCGATCCCAATCTCAAGCGATTTGACCTCGACATCATCATTGGCTTTTGCGCGCAGGAAACCATTGCGGTCTGCACGCTGATTTACGGCGGGGTGCTGGAGCGTCATCCGCAGCTGGATGTGTGCTTGAGCCACGGCGGAGGTGCCACCGGCTATTTGTTTGGCCGCATGGCGAGCGCGGCGCGCAAACGCCCCTGGGCGCGTGAGGAATTAAAACAGGACGGCGCCTTCGAGGCGCTGCTGCATCGCCTGTGGTTCGACATCCACGTGCATTCCGAAGAATCGGTCGAACTCCTGCGCCAGCGGGTCAATCCAGAGCGGCTCTTGTTCGGCACCAATTTCGCCGGTTGGGATCAGCAGCCTGGCGATATTCGCGAAGAAGCTAAACCCTATGCCGCCAATGCCAAGCGCTTGCTGCGCGCCCTGAAGTAAGGATCCGCCGATGAGTGAACTTGCCGCCCTGAAAGCCCAGATCGATCGACTGGAATCGCGCTTCGCGATCAGCGATTTGATTACCGCCTATGCGATTGCCTGCGATGAGCACGACATGCCGCGCCTCTCCGGCCTGTTCACCGCCGACGCCGTGTTCGACTCGCCCAGCAAGGTGATGGTGGCGCACGGGCGGGTAGCTATCGCCGAGATGTTTATCGGCTTGTTCAAAGTGCGCGGCCCGGCCTTTCACTGGACGCACGACCACACGGTGACATTCGACGAGCATGATCCCGACCGTGCCACCGGCCTCGTGTTGAGTCACGCCGAGACTTGTCCGTCCGAGGTGGTAAGCCTCGCCGCCATGCGCTATCACGACGAGTACCGGCGCGAGCACGGTCGCTGGCATTTCGCGCGGCG
>CANFVX010000225.1 GCA_947450495.1 Gammaproteobacteria bacterium | reverse complement strand
GTAAGACTGCGATAGTACCCGAGGATGAAGCGCTTACGCGAGCCATCGGGCGCATTTTCCGGCGTGGGGCGGGCGGCCAACGGCGCCCTGCGGGTTACGCCTGGCCAAATTCTTCCCTGCGTCGGCGTCGCAACTGCGCTCCCCTACTGCCCGAGCCGACCTGCAGCGCCCAGCAGCCTCGCCAGATTCTGATGTTCGATGTGATAGCGGGCCATCAGGGCTTTTGCTTCTACCAGCCGGGTCGATTGTTGGCGGAAGTGGTCGTCGTGAACGGCCACCAGCATCACGTTGCGATGGGTGTGCGCGTCTGAAATGAACTCGATCACTTTGGCGCGATAGCCCTGCGACTCCAGCAACAGGGCGCGCAGGCCGTCGGTGAGCATCTGCGCATAGCGGTCTTTGAAGGTGTCGTGCTTCAGCAAGGCTTGCTCGTCGGCCGGCGCCCTGAACTGCGGCCGCAGCTCCTTCTGACAGCAGGGCACGGCCATGATCACCGCCGCGCCGGCGCTGATCCCCTTAAAGAGCGCCGCGTCGGTCGCGGTATCGCAGGCGTGCAGCGCGAGCAGGAGATCGACCGCGCCAATCTCGCTCGCCTCGACCGTCGCGCATTCAAACCGCAGCCCGGCATAGCCCAGTTCGCGGGCGAGCGCGTTGCTGCCGTCCACCAGGGTCGGGTTGTGGTCGATGCCGACGACCTCGGTCGGAATCTTCAGGTGATGGTTGAAGTAGTCGTAGAGCGCGAAGCTGAGGTAGGCCTTTCCCGAGCCCATATCAACCACCCGCAGCGCGGACTTCTGGCGCAGGGCTGAATCCGCCGCCGACTGATCCACCAGATTAATGATGTTCTGCAGTTGACGGTATTTGTCGGCCTTGTCGCCCTTGAGATGCCCGCTCGCGCTGGTGATGCCCAGCGCCGCCAGATACGGCGCCTTGCTGGCGTCCAGCACGTACTGCTTCTGACGGTTGTGGGTCTCGACCCGGGCTTCACGCAGGCTGGGTTTGTTGCGGTACAGGCGCGGCTCGCCCTTGTTGTTAGTCCGCAGGTCGAGGTCGGCCTCGGTCGTGAACAAATGTGCGTTGTGGAAAACGGTCTTCAGGAGTTCGCGCACCGTCTCGCCCGCCCGCGCTAGCGGCGCGTTGCGCGTGATGTCTTTGGTTTTGTGTCGGAGCAGAAAGCTGAGCTGCGGCTCGCCCTTGATGTCGACCAATCTGGCACTCGCTTGCTCCGGCGGAAGTTCCGCGCCGGGCTGGGGCTTGCGCGCTTTACCGAACGCCAGCCGGACGAAAGTCCGCGCGGCCAGCGCCTGCTCCAACGCCGCGAGAAAGGCTGCTGTGGGCTCCAATCGATACTGCTCCAAGGGCTCACGCCTGACAGAAGTGTCAGGCTCGGCGGGGTGGCCCAGAGGCCGGGATGATGCCGGGACACGCCGGGCGGCGATAGTGCCAGTGCTCGTGCCAGTGCTCGTGCCGGCGGGCAGTTAAGCCTTCAGCGTGGCCAGCGCGTGCGCGCAAGACGGGGACTAGTCGGCGCTGTGCATGACTTCAATCAACAAGCGCTCCAGCAGGAGATCGAGCAGCGGCTGGCTGCCGGTAAGCCGGTGGTTGTCATCCACCAGGTGCAGCGCCGCGCGCTCCGCTTCGGCAAAGCGGATGACGTTGGCGACCGGAATGGCTTCGTCGTTCCAGCCCATCACGATGGTGGTGTGGCGCGCGCCGGAGCGCGGATGCTGTTGAGAAAAGCCGGGACGGTCCAGATACACCGCCGGTGCCATCAGAAACAAACCGGCAGGTTTGAGTGCGGCGGAGGCCTCAATCGACACATAGCCGCCCATGCTGGAGCCGACCAGCACCAGTTGGTCGTGCGCTGGCAGCGACAAGCCAAGCAGTCTTTGGACCCGCTCGTCGGCGTCGTCCATGCCTTCGTAGCTCGGGCTTTCAACGATGGCGCCGAGGCGCTCGGCGACCTTGGCCAGCGACCGAATCTTCGCGCCCCAAGGGCCCGATTCCTTACCGTGAGCGAACAGGACCAGCGTGGTCATGAGCGGTTTCCTTGTGTGCTGAAGAGGCGCCCGAAGGCAGGTTCATCCGATGTTAAGGCCACGCGCGGCACAATACGCATCGCACTGGCGGCCGGGGTTCATGGGCGGGCAATTGAGCACTGAAAACGCTGCCGGAGGCTCATCTCCTGAGCCAGCCCGCGCCCCACAATGCGCCGTGGTTTCGAAACCGCGAGACGGCAGTTCAGGCGCCCTCCCCGGCGCCCTTAAAGCGATCAATCGCGCTGGCTGGCACCGCCGGCCGAGCCTTGTTTCTCTGCTCGCAGGCGCTTGCCAACGCGGGCTCACTGGCAGCGCCAGACGGCGCGCAGACTCGAACAATCAGGCCTCGCTTGCTGCTGTCAGGGGCCACGTCATCGGTAGTTTCTGCGGATTCGCCTGAGTTCGCCCCGTTCATCCAGACCGCTCGCCGTGCCCGAAGTTGAAAGGTCCGCCGGGCAACTTTGCCAATAACTTTGCAGATTGACTCATTCAAGCAACGAACAGGAGTGCACCCATGGATCACATTCCGGCTGAAATGAAACTCACCCGCCTGGTTCAGGAATTTGTCGTCCACTGCGGGTGGGAGGACCGACTCGAAATCGACCACGTTGAAAAGACATCGCGTATCGATCTCCGGCTGGCGAACGACGACCTCAACTGCGGGCTCATGATTACCGTTACCGAAGACAAGCACTGGGTTTCGTTCTACATGGAGAACGAGATCACGGTGACCGAGCGCCGGTTTACCGAGGCTTGCCTGCTGCTCAACGGCATCAACGAAAAAATGCAGGTGGGCAAAATGACTGCCGCGGTCGGGCGCCATTTTTTATGGCAGCACACCGTGGATTTCGAAGGCGTCGAAAGCTCGTTTGTCGCGATCAAAAACATGGTCGACGCCGGCTTTTTTGCGCTCAAGGCGTGGCAGAACGCAATGGGCAGAGTGATCTTCACCACCGCCACAGCGGCGGAAATTCTGGCCGACCCGCGCACAATTCCGATGGACGAAATCGACCACGCCCTGCCCTTGATCAGCGCGCCGGCCCCGTCCACCTTGCAGTAGCACGCGGGATCAAAGGCGAATGCGAGCGGCGACCTGCCCGCGGGTCGCCGTCATTCGCGCAGGCTCAGTTGTTGAGTCATCCGCAGCACTAGCCCGATACGGCATTCACGCCAGCGACATTGACTTGCGAAGCTGTTCACCGACGCCATGTACGACCTCACCCACAACGACAACCTGGACTAAACGCCCAATCCTGCTCGCAGCTACACACGACCCCACCTGGCGGCATCATCCTGCGCGCCCGCAATCAGGCGTGGTGGAAATTGGTCTGGCTGATGTTCCGGCGCGTGGACAGCGCCTTGCAGGTCACAAGGTGGATGCGGACGCGGTAGACGCCGCTGCAAACGGTTCCGGGAAGGCTGCCCGGCCCGCAGCTATAAGAACGCTTCCGCTCATCAACGCCCCCAGCGTTGCCTCGAATCCCTCGCCCCTCAGAACACCACCGGCAGCTCCAGAAACTCGCGATAGATGAACTCACGGTGCGCGATCAGCCGAGCGGAGAGCGCGCCGCGCACCACCGGGTGGGTGTTGGTGTAGAGCGGCCGGAAGAAGGATGCCATCGGGCACTGCTCCTCCGGGAGCGGCTCGATCAGGCCAAGAAAAGTGGCCCAGTAGATGTCGAGCGCTGAAAGCGTGTTGCCGAAGAAGAACCGATGCCCGCGTGCCTGCTCGGCGGCGAGTTGCGCATCGAGCGCCGTCAGGCAGTCGGCCATGCGTCCCGGCGCGGCGGCGATCGCCTCGGCCGAGAGGCCGTACTTCTGGCCAAAGCGCAGCCAGAAGTTGTACTCCGGGCCGTCCTTTGCCAGCGGCTCCATGCCCATATCGACCAGCATCAGCCGGCCCATCCAGCCGAAGCCGTTTTCGCCGCAAAGCTCATGCGCGAGCCCGAACATGCGCACCCGATCCTCCAGATTGCGCGGGATCAGGGAAGGTTCGGGCGCAAGGCGCTCAGCGAGATGCAGCTGCTCGATCCAGGTGGAGCGCGGGCGCTCATCATTCCAGACCATGACCGGCGCACTGGACTGCGCGGTCCACTCCCGCAGCTCGCGATCGGTGCCGTTGAGGCCGAATTCCGTATCCGAAGAGCCAGCGTTCGCCGTGACCACTGGCGTGTAGCTCAAGCCCTTGGCGTAGCAGATCCCTTTGCAGGCTTCCCGCCACATGCCGGGGTCGGCATAGGCCCCGAGGACGATGCGCAGGCCCGGCAGCTGCTTGGCTTCGGCGATGCTGACGTAGTGCAACTTGATGTCGTTGATCGAGACTTCGCTCATGTCGGGGTCCTTTGCTTAAACAGGGGGTGGTCAGTCCGGCAGCAGTGATTAAGCCAGCGAGTGCGGCGGCCACAGCCTCGAGCCTGGGGTCGATCTCCGCTGCTGATGCCTTGGGTGCATGCCCGTGCCGCCGGTATCGACCCCGATTCGCCACACCATGTTACCGCCCGTAGCCAGCAACGTTGTCCATTGAGCTGGCGCGCGCGCTGCAAAAACTTATGCCATGAGCATGCCTTAGCGCCGGGACCCGCGGCACCCTCCAATTGGTTGATAAATTGAATTGGGGCGCAGCAGGGGTAGTGGTCGACTAAACCCGACCACCCGCGAGCGGCGGATTTAGTCGCCGGTATAGAAGCGTCTGAGGAGCGAGCAAAAACGAACGTTCTCTGCGGCGCTCACGCTTGAGGCCACGACATTGGTGCGGGAGCGAGGCTCGCCATGATTGCGCGCCGTCCTGCGGTCTCGATCGCACACACGCCAGATTGCGCGAACAGGTTGTCTGACAGATCCCACGCTGCTGTGCGTGGCACAAGTGGGCGGGTTTCTTTCCGCGTTAATCGGCGCAAAGTGCCAATCTCCGAAATGGTGGTACGCCTGGTCGCGTTCAGTCGGTCTTATATTTGGGGTTGTGAGGTCCGTAGAGCAGTCGCCCGTTCGGCGTCAGAAACAACTGATCGTTCGCGATACGCGCAACATTGTGCGCCTCGTCGGTTTTCGAGTTGATAATTTGCGTAACGGCGGCCACCACCACATCGGCAATGATATTCCCGGAACTGCCTGTCGCCTGTTGCACCAGCGCCTGACCGTCCCAGAGCACGCCCCCACTCTGCGTATCTAGCAAACGCGCTCGCACCCCCACGGTCGAGACAGTGTTGACCACCTGATACTTCGAACCGTACTGCGTGAGCGTCGTGTATAGAACCGCGTCTGCACCAATGATTTCGCGCACTTTCTCCAGCGGGATCTGGTGCATCTCCCCGGGGGTCGGCATGCCATTGTCTTTCAGGTACTGATCAACCACTGCCACTGGAAAAACGTAGTACCCAAGCTCACCCAGCGGCTGACTTACCGTGGAAACATAGCTGTAAGGCCCCATGACGTCGGTGCTCTCGTTGAGGGGCGGCAGCACAAGAATCGAGCGGGGGGTGTGCGCCCGCAGGTTCGTATAGTTGTAGGGCTGGGGCGCAGCGCATCCCTGAAGGAGCGCCGCCAGCATCAGGACCACCGGAAGCATGAGGCGGGTACTCATCATGAGCCCTTCATGTTGGCGAGCATGCGATCAACAAACACGACCGACTCCGGGAATTCCGCCTTCTCAACGGCCAGTTCTTTAATCGCTTCGTCTTGCCGGCCCATACGGGCGTAGAGCATCGCGAGGTGTGCATGCCAGCCCGGCGGCATTCGCAGGTTATGCGCCTGCCCCTGCTGATAGTCATGCTGCAAGAGTTCAACCTGCTTCTCGACGGGCGTACTGCCAGGATCCCGCCACGATTGATAGATCAACTCCTCGTAGGCGCCCCATTGGTACAGGGGCCGAGTGGGGGCGGCGCAGCCTGCGATGAGTAGCGCGCATGCGGCAAGCATCCCTGGCTTAACCATTAGCGGGCGTCCTTCC
>CANFVX010000224.1 GCA_947450495.1 Gammaproteobacteria bacterium | reverse complement strand
TCGCGGCCTGAAAAGAGATGTTGGCTTTCTGCTGGGAGATCATGACCTGCGAGAGGTCGACCTTCGGATCGCCCATTTCGAAGCGGGTGGCCATTGATTTCGCGGTCTGCTGGGTTTCGTTCACGCTGTCGAGGGCGTTGCGCAACACGCGGCTGAAATCGACGCCATTGGTCGCGCCTGAGGCCTGAGGGGTTTCACTAATGCCGCCCTGAGCCCGAGCGGCCAGCGCGCGCATTTGCAGCAGAAGCCCGTTGCTGTCGATGGTGTTCATATGGTGACCTCCTTCCTTCGCCTACTGGCCCGGCACGTCAATGCCAAGCTCGCGCAGTTTGGCGAGCTTGTAGCGTAGGGTGCGCGGGCTGATTCCAAGCTTTTCTGCCGCGAACTTGCGGCTGCCGTTGCCTTCCGCCAGCGCATCGAGAATCAACCGACGCTCATGATCACGCAGGCCATCGCCCAGGGAATCCTGCGCGTCATCGTCGTCTTCCGATTCGGCGATAAGAGACTCACGCGGAGCGGTCACGCTGGCAAAAGGGGCGTTCATGGCCGGCTCAAACATCAGATCGTCGGCGGTAATCGTGCCGCCGTTATGGATCACAAGCGCTCGCTGCATGACGTTATCCAGTTCCCGCACGTTGCCCGGCCAGCGCCAGGCGACCAGCGCCGCCGCCGCCGCCGCGTTCAAGACCGGGACTGTTGAAGCGGTTTTGCCGGCCGCACGCGCCAACAGGAAGCGCGCCAGCGGGACGATGTCTGCCGGGCGCTCGCGCAAAGGCGGCACGGCCAAGGGAAAGACATTCAGGCGGTAGTAGAGATCTTCGCGGAAGCGACCGGCGCGGACTTCGCTTGCGAGATCGCGGTTGGAGGTGGCCATCACGCGCACATCCAGCTTGATGGTTTCGTGGCTGCCCAAACGCTCCACCACCCGCTCCTGCAGAACGCGCAATAACTTGGCCTGCAGGGGCAGGCTCATCTCGGACACTTCGTCGAGCAGCAGGCTGCTGCCCTGCGCCTGCTCGAATTTCCCCGGATAGGATTTATGCGCGCCAGTGAAGGCCCCCTTCTCGTGTCCGAACAGAATGGCTTCCAGCATGTTCTCGGGAATCGCGGCGCAGTTAATCGCCACCGGTTCCTTGCTGGCGCGGGGCGAGTGCTCGTGCACGAAGCGGAAGAAGACTTCGTTGCCCACGCCGGATTCGCCGGTGATGAACACGGTGGCGTCGGTCGCCGCAACCCGGCGCGCCAACTCGATGACGCGGCGTGTGGCGGCATCTTCGGCAATCATGTCGCGCTCGCCCTGCGCTTCGAGTTTGGCCGGCAGCCACTGGTCAAGCCCGGCGACCAGCACCTCAGCTTCGAACGGCTTCACCAGATAGTCAGTCGCCCCTAGACGCATCGCGTCGATCGCGCTCTGAATGGTGCCGTGGGCGGTCATCAGCACAAACGGCACGTCGCGGTGACGACGACGGAGTTCGCGCAACAGTTCAAGGCCATCCATCGGCGCCATCTGGAGGTCGGAAATCACCAGATCGACCGCCGCAGACTGCAAACCCAGCAAGCAGTCGCTGCCGTCTACGAAGGACAGCACGCGATAACCCGCCAGTTCGGCGGTCTCGCAGAGCACCTCACGCAGGGCGTCGTCGTCTTCCACAATGGCAATCACGGCGCGATTTTTCATGCGGGTTCCCCTGCTGCCACTGTGGCCGCACTCAGTGGTAATGAAAGTTCGAAACAGGCGCCGGGCGTGAACTCGGTATCCAAAACCAGTTCGCCCCCATGGGCACGCGCGATGGCTTGGGCCACAGACAGCCCAAGCCCGGTGCCACCGCGGCGAGTGGTGTGGAAAGGCTCGAATACCAGCGCCTGTTCGGCGCCCGGCACCCCGGGTCCATTGTCGATAAAGCGCAGACTCACGAAGCCCAGCAGCAGTTTCAGGCTGACCCACATCTCACACTCAGGGCCAACGATCTGGCGGCTGTTGGTGACCAGATTGAGCATGATGCTGAGCAGGGAATCGAGATTCCCGTGGAGAACCAAACTACTGGCCGACGGCGGCAGGTCCAGGTGGAAGTGTCCATCGCCTAGTACCGCCGAGGCTTCTTTAGTTAAGCGGGACAGAAGGTCGAGCAAGGGCAGCGGCTGCGCATCCACCACCGCACCACGCGCAAAGCTCAGCATGTTTTCCACGAGACGCTCCAGTTGGCGAAGCGACTCCAAGGTCCGTTCGGCGGCCTTGAGCTGCGCGGGTTCGAGACCCCGCGCGCGGGCCAGCGGCCCCATGCCCAGCAGCGCAGCCGCCAGCGGGGTGCGAATTTGATGCGCCAGCGCCGCCGCCATTTCGGTCTTGGCCGACAGGCGACGGTGATGTGCGAGTTGTTCCTGCAACCGACGGGTCTCAGTCACGTCTTTAATGAGGAGAATCTGGCCGGGTTCATCCGGCAGGGCTTGCGTAGCAACGTTCACGCGGCGGCCATCGCTGAGGGACACGTCATGACCGTCATCCCAGCGGGGCGCGAAGGCACGCCCTACAATTTCGAACCAGCGCTCGCCTGCAGATACCGGGCCTAGCAGCTCGAGCGCGGCGCTATTGACCTGAGTCACTCGCCCTTGTCCATCCAGCACCAAGACACCCGCCGGCAGCGCACCCAGCAAGGTGGCCAGACGTTGCTCGAGGCTTTCCCGCGCCGCCAACTCACGTGCGAGATGGAGGCGCGTCTGCGCGAGCTCGGTTGAGAGCGTCACCATGTGCTGTGCGGTGGCCAAGGCCCCCACGACACCGACCGACGACAGATCGCCGGCGGCGTGCAGGTCGGTCAAGCTCGTGGTGAATTCAGCGGTGACTTGCGGGCCCATGGCGGGCGTTGCTCCTGTGACTATGGTCGCGGGAGCGATTTAGCAAGTACTGTGCCCGGGGGAAGAATGCCGAGTTTTAGCGAAGAATCAGCGAATCAAGCGCTGCGATCCAAAGTGCGACGAGAGCGAGATGACCGGATTCATGACGGTGAATCCCGGCTTTCGCGTCAAGTCTCAGTCACCTCGTCTTGCCGGCCGAGTCCAAGCTTGCGCATTTTCTCCACCAGCGTCGTGCGTCCCATCTGCAGACGCTTTGCCGCGTGCGCTACCACCCAGCTTTCGGCTTCCAGCGCCTGAATAATCAGGCTGGATTCAATTTGGGTGAGATGTTCTTTGAGGTCGATGCCCGACTGTGGGAGTCGCGCCCCCGGCATCGCCGCGACCACCGTCTCGCTCGGTACGGCGCTCGGGGAGGCCGTCTCCGGGTTAACGGGCGCGCTCGGCATGACGTAGCCCTCCCGGCGGTATTTTTCTGGCAAGTCGTGCACGTCGACCGTGCCTTCGGGATACAGAATCGCCAAGCGCTCCACCAGATTTGCCAGTTCGCGCACGTTCCCCGGCCAGCCATACGCCGACAGACATTGAACGGCGGTCGGCGTCAGCCGAATGTTCCCCCGGCCCTCATGACCAAGGCGCTCAACCAAATCGGTGACCAGCAAAGGCAGGTCTTCCGACCGGTCCCGCAGCGGCGGCGTTTCGATGGGAAAAACGTTAAGGCGATAGTAAAGGTCTTCCCGGAACCGCCCGTCTTCAATGGCTTGCTCAAGATTCACATGGGTCGCCGCAATAATGCGGACGTTCACCGAAATGCTTTTGTTACTGCCGACCCGTTCAAAGCTTCGCTCCTGCAATACGCGCAGCAACTTCACCTGCATCGGCAGGCTCATGTCACCGATTTCATCCAGAAACAGCGTGCCGCCGTCGGCCATTTCAAAGCGCCCCTGGCGCGAGGTAATGGCGCCGGTAAAGGCGCCCTTCTCATGGCCAAACAGTTCGCTTTCAAGCAGATCGGGCGGGATAGCACCGCAGTTAAGCGGCACGAAGGGTTTGGTACGACGGACCGAGTGATGGTGAATATGGCGCGCGATCACTTCTTTACCCGTGCCGGACTCCCCGGTCACCAGCACATTGGCGTCGCTTTTGGCCACCATCTCAATCATGTTTCGAACGCGCTGAATACCCTTGCTGCCGCCGACCAGATTGCGGAATAGCTCGGGGTTGCGGGGCAGTCCGCCCGGGGTTCTTGCTTCGCGATAAGACTCTATTTTTTGGAGAATTTTATCGAAGTGCATATGCCGCAAAGGAAGGCGAATGCGACCCACAACCAGCTCGTCGATTTCGGCCAGCAGCGCCAGATCGAAGTCGGTCTGGTCCACTAACACCACCGGCGTGGCGCCTTCCAGCGCCCGCAACTGTCTCACGACAAGCTTTTGGCCTTCAGCGGGAATATTGCCAATTAAAGCAACGTAGGGCGCTTTGGCCGGGTCCGTGAAGGATGACCAGTTGCCGTTGCCGGGAAGGTGTTCACCGGCGAGATCCAGATAGGCCAGCACCTCGATGAGGTGGCGGGCAATTTCCGCGTCGTGCTCGATAACGAGCACCGGGGTTTCCGACATGGGCATAAAGGGCTGCTTCTTGAGTGTTGGGGTGTCGTTTCAAATGGCACCTGCGCAGGCCCCGTGGTTCGCTTTTTATTTTGTCAAAATGCTGACGCAGCGCACTCGAGTTGCAGTCTAGCCGCCTTCGTTATTTTGGCAAGACAAAATTGCGAAATCCCCGCAGCCTGCCGCGCTAGCGCTGCGGCATGCCCGTTTTCTGTCACATGGGCTGCAAAGAAGAGACACGGCGAGCGTCAGGCCGACATGCCTGGGCGGGTGCGAGCTAACCTTCGGAGGAGAGATAGGCCCGTGCGCCGCGTTGGCCGCGCTGCACGGCACCGAGTTCATCAAGATGCTCGGCGCGCACTTCGCGCGCGAGCTTCAGGAGGGTTTCCGTGATCAGAAGAGCCTCTTCGAGCACCGTCCGCGCGGCCTCTCCGCCGCTCATCAGCGTGTCGAGGTCAAGAGTGGCCAGCAGCGCGTAGCGTTCGTCATCCAAACGCTGAACTTCTTCCCAATCGGCATTTTGTGCCGCTAGCAGCATGGCTTCGCCGAGAACGGGAATTTGCACCAATGCTTCCAACAGGTCTCCTCTGGTGCAGAGCGGACTAGCGGGCCCGCGCCCTGACGATTCGCAATGAAGAACTTAGCCGTGGTTTCGGATCGCCACCCAGGCTTCCCGGATTTCACCCATCAAGCGGGTCACTTCATCGAGAATGGCGGTGTCGTTTTCGATATTAGCGTCGACCAGTCGACGCATCATGTAATCGTAGAGGTTGGCAAGATTACGCGCGACGTCGCCGCCCTTCTCCATGTCCAGACTGCCGTACAAGCCACCCAGAATATTGAGCGACCAGTCGATTGCCTCACACTTGCGGGCAATTTCCTTGCGCTCCATGCAGCCGCGAGCGAGTTGGATCTTTTCCAGCACGCCATCCATCAGCATTTCAATGAGTCTGTGCGGGGTAGCCGATTCGACGCTGGACTGGATCCCGACCTTGCGATACTCGGAGATTCCGCCAAAAGGCGCACGCGGCATTGGTTTCATGAATTGACCCCACTCTTTATGTGTTCGCGAAAAGCTGTGTCCACGCGTGACCCGTGGCGATGGACAAAAGGCTTATCGGCAAGGCCTGCGGGAACTACAGGTCCGATCGCGTCCCGCAGCGAAATTAGTTCTCTAGCGCCTCTAGGGTCGGGCGAAACGCGGATGATCTGAAATGGCTTAATGCTTGCACGGCAAGGCGCCAGATAGCTTTTCGTCCGGAAAGCGCCAGAAATCCGAACAGGAGTAAGCGATGGACTACCAGAATAAATCCGTACTGGTCACGGGAGGCACCGGCTCATTCGGCAACTTTGTGGTCCGCCGCCTGCTGAATGCCGGGGTGCGCGAAGTCCGCGTGTTCTCCCGCGACGAGAAAAAGCAGTACGACATGAAAGTGTTCTACCAGGGTCGCAAAGACCTCACTTTCGTCATCGGCGACATCCGTAACCGCGATTCCGTTGATGAAGCGATGCATGGCATCGACATCGTCTTCCACGCCGCCGCCCTGAAACAGGT